>NZ_JBMCZA010000078.1:46344-46736 GCF_048654705.1 Nocardioides sp. CPCC 206348 | reverse complement strand
TGGCGGTCGACCGGCCGGTCGAGCCCGCGCCCGCACCGGTCCCCGCGCCAGCCCCGGTCCAAGGACGCCGTGCACTGGTCGCCGAGCACCTGGTGGTCAGGACCGCGGCGGGACGGGTCCTGCTCGACGACGTCGACCTCGTCCTCGGCCCGGGCACGCTCACGGCGCTGATCGGTCCCTCGGGTGCAGGGAAGTCCACGCTGCTGCGGGTGCTGACCGGACAGCAGCAGCCGTCGGGCGGCTCGGTCCGGTGGCGTGGTGTCGACGTCCATCGCGACTACGACGCGGTGCGCTCCCAGATCGGGCTGGTGCCCCAGGAGGAGATCCAGCACCCGCAGCTGGAGGTCCGCCAGTCCCTGGAGTTCTCCGCGCGGCTCCGGCTCCCTTCAGGT
>NZ_JBMCZA010000078.1:36220-46334 GCF_048654705.1 Nocardioides sp. CPCC 206348 | reverse complement strand
CTGGAGGTCCGCCAGTCCCTGGAGTTCTCCGCGCGGCTGCGGCTGCCGTCGGGCACCACCGAGGGCGAACGGGACCGCCGCGTCGAGGAGGTGATCAGCCAGGTCGGGCTCGACCGGCTGCGCGGCCACCGGATCGGCAGCCAGTTGTCGGGCGGACAACGCAAGCGGGTCTCGATCGCCACCGAGCTGCTGACCGCGCCGCCGTTGCTGTTCCTCGATGAGCCGACCTCCGGACTCGACCCGGGCATGGACCGCTCGGTGATGCAGGAGCTGCGCGGGCTCGCGGAGGCGGAGCGCGTGGTGGTCGTCTCCACCCATTCGGTGCTCGGGCTGGAGACCTGCGACAACGTCGTGGTGCTCGCTCGAGGTGGACGCGTGGTCCACGTCGGTCCACCTGACGGCCTGCTCGACCACTTCGGGGTCCCGGACCACCCGGCCCTGTTCGACCTCCTGGACTCCTCCACGTCGCAGCTGCGGCACACCGAGGCGAAGGTGCGCACCCCGATCGTGGGCGCCGCCCCCGTCCGCCCGGTGTCGCGGTCGGCGCAGGTCGCCACCCTGATCCGCCGCAACGTGGCGCTGTTGCGGGCCGATCGCCTGCACCTCGGCATGCTCGTGCTGATGCCGCTCGTCCTGGCGGGTCTCAGTCGACTCGTCCAGGGCGCGGCCGGCCTGTCCCTGCACGTCGCCGAGCGAGTGCCCGGCGGTGCACCGGACGGCACCGAGCTCACCCAGCGCCTGACGCTGCTCGTGATCGCGGCGTCCCTGATGGGCGCGGCGATGACGGTGCGTGAGCTCGTGGGCGAGCGCGCGATCTTCCGGCGTGAGTACGCCGTCGGCCTCTCGCCCGGTGCGTACGTCGCCAGCAAGGCCGTCGTACTCGGCCTCGCCTGCTTCGGGCAGGGCGTCCTGGTCACGTGGCTGTCGCTGCTCGGCCTTCCCGAACAGGACCACGGCGGGGGAGTCCGTGGCTGGGGCTGGTGGGAGATCGCGCTACCGATCGGGCTGCTCGCCGCGGTGATGGCGCTCGCCGGACTCTGCGTCTCGGCTGCGGTGCGCACCGTCGAGCAGACGGCACCGGCCCTGGTCGGCCTGGTGATGAGCCAGATCGTGCTGGCCAGCGCGCTGGTCCAGTTCGCCGGCCGGCCCGTGCTCGAGCAGCTGTCGTGGCTGGCTCCCAGTCGCTGGGCCTATGCGGCGATGGCCTCGAGCACCGACCAGCAGCGCACCTTGCAGGGCGCCCCGGACGCTGCCCGCGACCCGTTGTGGTCCCACGGTGTCGCGGAGTGGGACCACGCGGTCCTGGCCCTGGCGGCGGCCGGCGTCATCCTGTGGCTGGTGCTGCTCCGGACCGTCCGCCGGTCGCGATCGGCCTAGGCCTTCGGAGCGGCCGGCTTGCGTGCGGCCTTCTTCTCCGCCGCCTTCTTCTGCTCGGCCTTCTTCGCTGAGGGCTCGCGCGGTGCGGTGGCCGCACTCGGCTTCGCCCGGGATGCGCGGGTCTTCGGGGGCGTGGGGTCGGTGCCGACGAGGGCGAACACCGGAGCGGTCACCTTCTCGAGTGCGCTGACGGCCTCGGCGTGGCGCTCCGCCAGTGCCCGGACGACGCCCGCGAGGTCCTCCTGCGCCTCCGCGAGGGTGGCGACGGTGTCGGCCAGCTCGCGCTGGCGGACGATGAAGTCCTGGAGCGGCTGGGCCGTGGATCCGGCCAGGCCGGTCACCGCGGTGGCCATGCCCGCGACGACGCCGGCGAGGTCGCCGACCTGGCGGGCGAGCTCGTCGGGCTGCGTCACGCCGGTGATCGCGGTGTCGCGGACCGTGCGCAGGGTGTCGGACGCGAGCTTGATGGCCAGCTGGTTCGACTTGATCAGCAGGTCCAGCGGGTTGAGCGGGGATTCAGCCATGGCGACAGGGTGGCAGACCGTCGGCTCGATGGGGAGGGATTGCGCTGCGCCGCGCCGGGAGCACCCGGTCCACCGCCGTGTCCGATTTCCGCGAGTCGTTGTCGGTGGCGGCAGGCAGGATGGGGGCATGGAGATCACGACAGGGACGGAGCGACTCGACTTCGAGCGGTGCTATGTCGTCGTCCAGTCGCGGGATCGGCGATTCGACGGCGTGTTCTACACCGCCGTCCGGACGACCGGCATCTACTGCCGCCCCTCGTGCCCGGCGCGCACGCCGGCATCCCGCAACGTCTCGTTCCACCGCACCGCCGCGGCCGCGCAGACCGCCGGTTACCGCGCGTGCAAGCGGTGCCTCCCGGACGCGACGCCCGGCAGCCCGGACTGGGACCTCGCAGCCACCGTGGCCGGCCGCGCGATGCGCCTGATCGCCGACGGCGTCGTCGACCGGGAAGGGGTCAGCGGACTCGCTGCGCGGCTGGGCTACACCTCCCGCCACCTGTCGCGCCTGCTCACCACCGAGCTCGGCGCCGGGCCGCTCGCGCTGGCCCGCACGCAGCGGGCGCAGACCGCACGTGCACTCGTCGAGAGCACGGCGCTGAGCCTGACCGACGTCGCCTTCGCGGCCGGCTTCTCCAGCGTGCGGCAGTTCAACGAGACGATGCAGGAGGTCTACGCCGCGACCCCGAGCGAGCTGCGTGGCCGCCGCGGGGGCCGGGGCGACACCACCGGAGCGATCGAGCTCCGGATCGCGGTCCGCACCCCGTTCTCCGGCCGGACGTTGTTGCGCTTCCTCGCCGACCGGGCAGTGCCCGGCATCGAGGTCGCGGAGGTCCGCCCCGACGGCTCCGGCTGGTACGCCCGCACCCTCGACCTGCCGCACGGTCCGGGCACCGCGCGCGTCGAGCTCGCCGACGTCGACGGAGTCGGGTCGTCGTACGTCCCGATGGTGCTGCGGCTCGACGACCTGCGCGACACCGCAGCGGCCGTCGCGCGGATGCGGGCGCTCCTCGACGCGGACGCCGACCCCGTCGCCATCGACGCCCATCTCGGGTCAGATCCCGTGCTGGCGCCCCTCGTCGTCCGGCGTCCCGGCTTGCGGGTGCCCGGTCACGTCGACGGCGTGGAGCTCGCCGTCCGTGCCGTCCTCGGCCAGCAGGTCACGGTGGTCGCTGCGCGTACTGCAGCGGCCCGGCTCGTGGCGGCCCACGGGCGACCGGTCACCACGCAGGTCGATGGCCTCACCCACCTCTTCCCGGATGCCGCGACCGTTGCGGCGATCGACCCGGACGAGTTCCGGATGCCTCGCGCCCGCGCCCGCGCGCTGGTGGGGATGACGGCCGCGCTGGCCAACGGCGACCTCGCCCTCGACCGTGGGCCGGACCGCAACGACGTACGCCGCAACCTGGTCGCACTCCCCGGCATCGGACCGTGGACGGCCGACTACATCGCGCTGCGCGCGCTCGGCCACCCCGACGTGTGGCTGCCGACCGACGTCGGCGTGCGCAACGCCCTGGCCGGCCGTGCGCCGGTCGATCCCGATCGTTGGGCGCCCTGGCGCTCGTACGCGCTTCTCCATCTCTGGACGTCCCTCGCGGACGTCCCTGCCGACCAGTAGTGACATCCCGACGGGAAGAATGAGGAAAACCATGTGGACTGTCGTTGAATCGCCCATCGGGCCGCTGCGCATCGTGGAGCAGGCGGGCGCCATCACCGCGATCGAGTTCTCGCCGTTCCGAGACAACGACGGCCGGCCGCGAGGCCCGCAGGCCGATCAGGCGCCCGTGCTGCAGAGGGCCGTCAGCCAGCTGGCCGAGTACTTCGCCGGTGACCGCACCGAGTTCGACCTGCCGCTCGCCCCGTCCGGGACCACCTGGCAGCGTTCGGTGTGGGAGCAGCTCGAGAAGATCGCCTACGGCGAGACGGCGTCGTACGGCGAGATCGCGGCCCGGCTGGGCAAGAGCAATGCCGCGTCACGCGCCGTCGGCACCGCCAACGGGTCGAACCCGATCCCGATCGTCATTCCCTGCCATCGCGTCATCGGCGCCGACGGCACGCTGACCGGGTACGCCGGCGGCATCGAACGCAAGCAGGCACTGCTCGAGCTCGAGCAGGATGCCCTCTTCTGACGCTATTCGGCAGCAGCGCGGCGCAGCGACTCGGACAGCCGTTCGGCGGCCGCGAGGACGGCCGGTGCGTGCATCCGGCCGGGCTGGCGTGAGAGGCGCTCGAGGGGACCGGACACCGACACGGCGGCGATGACCTTGCCGCCGGGGGAGCGGACCGGCGCGGAGACCGAGGCCACGCCCTGTTCGCGCTCGCCCACCGACTGGGCCCAGCCGCGACGACGGATGGCCGAGAGCTCGGCAGCCGAGTAGGCGGCGTTCTGCAGGCCGCGGTGGATGCGCTCCGGGTCGTCCCAGGCGAGCAGCACCTGGGCGGCGGAACCGGCGCGCATGGTCAGCTGCGAGCCGACCGGGATCGTGTCGCGCAGCCCGGAGGGCCGCTCGGCGGCCGCGACGCAGACGCGGTGGTCGCCCTGGCGACGCCAGAGCTGGGCGGACTCGCCGGTGATGTCGCGCAGTCGCGCCAGCACGGGACCGGCGGTCGCGAGCAGGCGGTCCTCGCCGGCGGCTGCGGACAGCTCGGCCAGGCGCGGTCCGAGCACGAAGCGGCCCTGCATGTCGCGGGCCACCAGTCGGTGGTGCTCGAGGGCCACCGCCAGGCGGTGGGCCGTCGGCCGGGCCAGGCCGGTGCCGGCCACCAGGCCGGCCAGGGTCGCCGGGCCGGACTCCAGTGCCGTGAGCACCAGGGCCGCCTTGTCGAGTACGCCGACGCCGCTCGAGTTGTCCATATGGCAATACTGCCGTCTCGGATGATGGGATGCAAGTTGTACAGTGGGGTCATGGCAAAGACGCTCAGTGAAAAGGTCTGGGATGAGCATGTCGTCCGATCGACGGCAGGAGAGCCCGACCTCCTCTACATCGACCTCCACCTCATCCACGAGGTCACCAGCCCACAGGCCTTCGACGGCCTGCGGCTCGCGGGCCGTTCGGTCCGTCGCCCTGACCTGACGCTCGCGACCGAGGACCACAACGTCCCGACGCTCGACTGGGACAAGCCGATCGCCGACCCGGTCAGCAAGACCCAGGTCGACACGCTGCGCAAGAACGCCGCGGAGTTCGGTGTCCGGCTGCACCCGCTCGGTGACATCGAGCAGGGGATCGTGCACGTGGTCGGCCCGCAGCTCGGCCTGACCCAGCCCGGCATGACCATCGTCTGTGGCGACTCGCACACCAGCACCCACGGGGCGTTCGGCGCGATCGCGTTCGGTATCGGCACGTCCGAGGTCGAGCACGTCCTCGCGACCCAGACGCTGATGCAGGCCAAGCCCAAGACGATGGCCGTGACGATCAACGGCAGCCTGCCCGCCGGCGTCACCGCCAAGGACATGGTGCTCACCCTGATCACGCACACCGGCACCGGTGGCGGCCAGGGCTACATCGTCGAGTACCGCGGCCAGGCCATCGAGGAGCTCTCCATGGAGGGCCGGATGACCGTCTGCAACATGAGCATCGAGTGGGGCGCGAAGGCCGGCCTGATCGCACCCGACCAGACCACCTTCGACTACATCGAGGGCAAGCCCGAGGCGCCCAAGGGTGCCGACTGGGATGCTGCCGTCGCGCACTGGAAGACGCTCGTCACCGACGAGGACGCCGTGTTCGACAAGGAGATCGTCCTCGACGCCTCGACCATGACGCCGTTCGTCACCTGGGGCACCAACCCGGGCCAGGGCGTGGCGCTGGGTGGCGTCGTACCGACCCCGTCCGACTTCGAGGACGAGCAGGACCGCGTCGCCGCCGAGAACGCCTTGACCTACATGGGCCTGACCGCCGGTACGCCGATGCGCGAGGTCAAGGTCGACACCGTGTTCGTCGGGTCCTGCACCAACGGCCGGATCGAGGACCTGCGGCTCGCCGCCGACATCCTCAAGGGCCACAAGGTCGACCCGAACACCCGACTGCTGGTCGTCCCGGGCTCGGTCCGGGTGCGGATGCAGGCCGAGGCCGAGGGTCTCCACGAGATCTTCATCGCCGCAGGGGCCGAATGGCGCGGTGCGGGGTGCTCGATGTGCCTGGGCATGAACCCCGACCAGCTCACGCCGGGCGAGCGCAGTGCCTCGACGTCCAACCGCAACTTCGAAGGCCGTCAGGGCAAGGGTGGCCGTACCCACCTGGTGTCCATCCCCGTCGCTGCCGCCACTGCTGTGCGCGGCACCCTGTCGTCACCTGCTGACCTGGTCAGCGTGGAGGTCTGAGTCATGGAGAAGTTCACCAGCCACACCGGCATCGGCGTGCCGCTCAAGCGCAGCAACGTCGACACCGACCAGATCATCCCCGCGGTCTACCTCAAGCGCGTCACGCGCACCGGCTTCGAGGACGGGCTCTTCGCTGCCTGGCGCAACGACCCGGACTTCGTGCTCAACAACGAGACCTACGCCAGCGGTTCGGTGCTCGTCGCCGGCCCGGACTTCGGCACCGGCTCGTCGCGTGAGCACGCCGTGTGGGCGCTGCAGAACTACGGCTTCAAGGTCGTCCTGTCGGCCCGCTTCGCCGACATCTTCCGCGGCAACTCCGGCAAGGCCGGCCTCGTGGCCGCGCAGGTCGACGAGAAGGTCATCCAGCGCCTCTGGGACCACCTCGACGAGAACCCGGGTGCGCAGATCACCGTGGACCTCGAGAACAAGACCGTCAGCACGCCCGGTGGAGAGGTCGAGGACTCCTTCGACATCGACGACTACACGCGCTGGCGCCTGCTCAACGGGCTCGACGACATCGGCATCACCCTGGGCAACAAGGACGACATCGCGGCGTACGAAGCCGGACGCCCTGCCTGGAAGCCGGTCACGCAGCACGCCTGACCCGCGCAGCGGTCTCATCAGCAATACAAGAGGGCATGGAGTGAACGCGTAAAGTTCACTCCGTGCCCTCTGTCGTTCAGCCCGATCGAGCGATCGAGGAACCCGCGCCCGCTGACGCTCCTGTCGCGATCGAACCGGCGCCGCTCCGGACGGTGCTGCGCCGCGGCCTGATCGGCAGCCTGCAGGCGGCGTTGGCCACGGCCGTCGTGCTGGAGGCCTCGACCCTGGGCCTGTTCTACCCGCGCTGGTTCAAGGACCAGTTCTTCGACGGTGGCGCGTTCTACCTCGACACCCTGGTGATCTGGATCCTGATCGGCTTCCTGTGGGCCGTGCTCGGGCGGTTGTGGTGGTCGATCGGCCTGGTCATGGCGCTGGCCCTGACCGTCGGCATCGGCAACCTCGTCAAGATCCAGCTTCGCGAGGAGCCGGTCTACCCGAGCGACCTCGACTTCATCCGCGAGCCCGGCTTCCTGACCTCCATGGTCTCGCCGGTCTTCCTGGTCGTCGCCCTCGCCCTCATCGTCGGTGTCGTCGTCGCAGCAGTGCGGATCGGGCGCCGGATGAGTGTGCGCTATCCCCGCCCCCGCCTCCGTTCCCTGCCTCGCGAGCACGCCCTCCTCGTCGTCGGCCTGCGGCTGGGCGTCGGCGTCATGGCCGCGCTGCTGCTGATGCAGACCACCCAGTTCAACCAGCCCGGCAACGTGTGGCGCGGTCTCTACGAGCTGCGCGGCAACGACTGGCGCTACTGGAGCCAGAAGACCAACTACCGCTCGAACGGCTTCGTGGGCGGGTTCCTGTTCAACATGCCGGTCAGTTCCATGGCCAGGCCGAAGGGGTACGACGAGGCGGAGATGGCGCGGATCGCCGATCGCTACTCCGCGCTCGCCGAGGACCTGAACGCCGAACGGACGGGCAGTCTCGACGACGTCAACGTGGTCCTGGTGCTCAGTGAGTCCTTCACCGACCCCACGGAGCTCAAGGGCTTCGACCTGGAACGGGACCCGATTCCGCGGACCCGGGCGCTGATGCAGGACACGACGTCCGGCCACATGCTCGCCCAGATGTACGGCGGTGGCACGGCCAACATGGAGTTCGAGACCCTGACCGGGCAGTCCCTCGGGCTGTTCCGTCCGCAGATGCTGTCGCCGTACCAGATGCTCGTGCCGGACCAGGCGGACTACCCGTCGGCCGTCGGCTGGTTCAAGAGCCAGGGGCACGAGGCGATCGCCGTCCATCCCTACCGGGTCGGGATGTACAAGCGCGAGCAGGTCTACGAACGCTTCGGCTTCCAGTCCTTCATCCACGACACGACCATCGGCGAGACCGACACGATCGACGACAACCCCTACATCTCGGACAAGTCGGCCTTCGACGAGGTGCTCACCCAGATCGACGAACACGACAAGCCGTTGCTGGTGAATCTCGTGACGATGCAGAACCACATTCCCGTCGATCACAATTACGACGACCCGATCAAGGTGACGGGCGCCGGCGACAACGGCAAGAAGATCGGCCAGTACGCCCGCGGCCTCGAACACACCGATGAAGCACTCGCGGCCTTCCTCGAGAAGCTGACGGATGGTCCCGAGAAGACGATCGTGCTCTTCTACGGCGACCATCTGCCGGGCATCTACGGTTCAAAGGTCAAGAACGACAACGCCGGCCTGTCGCTCTATCGAACGCCTTTCCTGATCTGGAGCAGCGAGCCCGGACACAACGTGGCGCGTCCCGTTCCGATGACGAGCCCGTCCTTCTTCCTGCCCCTGCTGTACGACGTCGCGAACGCGCCGATGCCGCCGTACCTCACCCTGCTCGACCAGGTCCACCAGCACGTGCCCGCGATCCAGCAGGGTCGTCTCCTCGACACCAACGGGGAGCAGGTCAAGGAGTCCGAACTGGACCCCGAAGCCGCGCAACTACTGACAGATCTGCGTCTCGTGCAGTTCGACTTCTCCATCGGCGGGCGTTTCGCACTGGACCGGATGTGGCCCGGTTCGGCCTCCTGAATGGCCAATTCGGCCGAAATACCGTGCTTTCCGGGAAAAAACAGCGCTAAACACGGCGTGGTGATTGTGAGTGTGGCCACTAGTGCCTAGCGTGCCCTGAAAGGACGGCCGGGCGAGGGCTCGGCCGCAACAGCCCAAGGGACGCCCGATGAGGCGCGTTTCGGAAGGACAAGTAGTGAACAAGTCTCAGTTGATCGACGCGCTGGCCGACCGATTCGAGGGCAGCCGCAAGGACGCGTCCCACGCGCTTGACGCGGTTCTCGACACGATCACCCGCCAGGTAGCCAAGGGTGAGAAGGTCGCCATCACCGGCTTCGGCTCCTTCGAGAAGGCCGTGCGCAACGCCCGTTGGGTGCGCAACCCGCAGACCGGCGAGCGGGTCAAGACCAAGAAGAAGGCCGTTCCGAAGTTCAGCGCTGGCGCTGACCTGAAGAACGTCGTCTCCGGTGCGAAGAAGCTCGCGCCGCTTCCGAAGAAGGCCGCGGTCGCGACGAAGGCTGCCGCGACCAAGCAGGCTGCTCCGGCGAAGAAGGCTGCTGCTCCGGCCAAGAAGGCCGCGACCTCCGCGGTCAAGAAGGCTGCTGCTCCCGCCAAGAAGGCCGCTCCGGCCAAGAAGGCGGCTCCGGCCAAGAAGGCACCGGCTGCCAAGAAGGCTCCGGCCAAGAAGGCTCCCGCGAAGAAGGCCGCTGCCAAGAAGGCCTGACCTCGCGCAGTTCCTTGATCGGGTCGTCCTCCTTCGGGAGGGCGGCCCGATTGCCTTTTCGTCAGTCCTGGGCCAGTTGTACGACGGCGAGCGCCTGCGCCGTCGCCACGCCGACGCCGAGCGACACGGCGTCGCGCAGGTCGCCGAGGTCGTCGACGTCACGTCGCAGGGTGGCCACCTCGCCCGGAACCTCCTGGGCATCGACGGCATGGCGTTGCGCCGAGTCCGGACCGAAGCGCGGGTCGAAGTCGTCGTACCCGGCGGAGTAGAAGGTGGTGCCCGTGCCATCGGCATCGCGCACGAAGCAGGCCGTGGTCGTCGCTGCGAACTCCAGGGCTGCGGCGAGATCGATCGGTGCCAGGGCGGGCAGGTCGGCGCACAGGGCGACCGGGCGCAGGTCCGGCCTCTCGTCGTGCACCACGGCCGCTGCGTGGCGCAGGGCGGCGTTGAGTCCGCCGCCGGGATCGGCGCAGGTCACGGCGCCCCGTTCGGCCAGGGTGGCCGCGAAGTCGGCGTCGTCGCTGACGACCAGGACCCCAGCGACACCGGGTGTCCGCAAGCAGGCATCGACGGCGTCGGTGGCGAA
>NZ_JBMCZA010000078.1:22944-36137 GCF_048654705.1 Nocardioides sp. CPCC 206348 | reverse complement strand
GACGCGAGACCACGACGATCATCTTCGCAGGCACGGGAAGCGACGCGTGTCGCGCCCTGAAGTGGTCGGGGTCACTGACCGGTAGCCTGCGTCTCGTGACGGTGCGAAGACTGCAGGAGAAGCGGGGCTGGGCGTTCAACATCGCGGTGCCGGTGATCAAGTCGTTCCTGCTCAGCACCACACGCAGGGAGTGGATCGGCGGGGACAACCTGCCCGAGACGGGCGGCTTCATCGTCGCCCTCAACCACATCTCCCACCTCGACCCTCTGACCGCTGCGCACCTGGTCTATGACCACGGACGCAAGCCGCGCTACCTCGCGAAGTCGGGGCTGTTCGACAACAAGGCGCTCGGCTACTTCCTGCGCAGCGCCGGTCAGATCCCGGTCAAGCGCGAGACCAGGGACGCCGTCGGTGCCTACGCCGCGGCGGTCGATGCCATCCGGGCCGGCCAGTGCGTGGTGATCTACCCCGAGGCCACGATCACCCGCGACCCCGGGATGTGGCCGATGAAGGCGAAGTCGGGTGCCGCCCGGATCGCGCTCGAGACGGGCTGCCCGGTCATCCCGGTCGGGCAGTGGGGCGCCCAGGACATGCTTGCGCCGTACACGAAGAACCCTCATCTGTTCCCGCGCCACAAGGTGGTCATGCGGGTCGGGGAACCCGTTGACCTCGAGGACCTGCGTACCCAGCAGCGGACCCCGGCGATCGTCAACGAGGCGACCGACCGGATCATGGCCGCCATCACCCATCAGCTCGAGCTGGTCCGTGGTGAGACTGCTCCGGCGGAGCGCTACGACATGGCGGTGCAGGGCGACCGGTTCAAGAAGCAGAAGAAGGCATCGAAGAAGAGGGGCAAGTGAACGGACTCGTGGGGAATCTGTCGGGCAACAAGGTTGCCGTGCTGGGTGCTGGTTCGTGGGGCACGGCGTTCTCGATCGTGCTGGCCGATGCCGGCAACGACGTCAGCATCTGGGCCCGTCGCGAGGAGGTGTCCGTCGCGATCAACGAGGGACACGAGAACGTCGACTACCTCCCGGGCATCGAGCTCCCGCGCACGATCACCTCGACCCATGACCCCGAGGAAGCGCTTGCGGGTGCCGACATCGTCGTCCTCGCGGTCCCGTCGCAGTCGTTGCGGGAGAACCTCCCCGCCTTCCTGCCGTACGTCGACCACGAGGCCGTGTTCGTCTCCCTGATGAAGGGCGTCGAGCTCGGCACGCTGAAGCGGATGTCGGAGGTGATCGCCGAGGTCGGTGACATCGGTGCCCACCGGATCTCCGTCGTCAGCGGCCCCAACCTCGCCCGCGAGATCGCCCGTCGTGAGCCCGCAGCCTCCGTCGTCGCGTGCGCCGACGAGAACGTCGCGACCCTGCTGCAGAAGCGGATGCACTCGCCGGCGTTCCGTCCCTACACGAGCGTCGACGTCCTCGGCTGTGAGTTCGGTGGCGCCTACAAGAACGTCGTGGCGCTGTGCGTCGGCATGGCCGTGGGCCTCGGGTTCGGGGACAACACCACGGCGTCCCTGATCACGCGCGGCCTCGCGGAGACGGCCCGACTCGCCATGAACCTCGGCGCCAACCCGCTGACCCTGATGGGCCTGGCCGGCCTCGGCGACCTCGTCGCCACCTGCTCGTCGCCGCTGTCGCGCAACCGGACCTTCGGCGAGAAGATGGGCCAGGGGATGACGGTCGAGGACATCTACGCGTCGACCCGGCAGGTCGCCGAGGGTGCGAAGTCGTGCTCGTCGCTGCGGGCGCTGGCCGCCCAGCTGGGTGTCGACGCCCCGATCGTCGATGCCGTCGACGACGTGGTGGCCGGCAACCTCACGACGTCCGGCCTGATGGAGGCCTTCATCGCCCGCGACACGAAGTCAGAACTGAGCTGACGGCGCGAGCGAGCGGCAAGACAGTCCTAGGCGTTGATGCGGTCCAGCGCCTGCACCAGGTCGTCCCAGAGGTCCTCGACGTCCTCGATGCCGACCGAGAGCCGTACCAGGCCTTCCGGGATCGTCGTCGCCTCGAGCTTCCAGCGCCGACGCCGCTCGAACGTGGACTCCACGCCACCGAGCGAGGTCGCGTGCACCCACAGGGACGTCGCGCGGACCAGGAAGTCGGCCGCGTCCGCTCCGCCCGCGATGACGGGGGCGATGATCGCTCCGAAGCCGGGGTAACGGACCTCCTCGACCAGCGGGTGCCCGGCGAGACGCCGCGCGAGCTCGACCGCGTTGGCCTGGGCGCGCTCCAGCCGCACGTGCAGCGTGCGCAGGCCCCTCAGGGCCAACCAGGCCTCGAACGGCCCGGGAACGGCCCCCATGAGGTCACGGCGGCCCTTCAGGGCGGCGTACACGTCGTCGCTGGCCGTGACGACCGCGCCCATCAGGACGTCGCTGTGGCCGGCGATGTACTTCGTCGCGGAGTGCAGCACGATGTCGGCGCCCAGGGCGAGCGGTTGCTGGAGCAGGGGAGTGGCGAAGGTGTTGTCGACGACGACCTGGATGCCGAGCCCGTGTGCCGCCGCCACCAGGGCGGGGATGTCGGCGATCTCCAGTGCGGGGTTGGTCGGGGACTCGAGCCACAGCAGGGCGCAGTCCTCGTCGGCCTCCATGGCTGCGATCACGGCAGCGGTGTCGGTGATGTCGACGAGGTGGGCGTGCAGCCGCCCGCGTGACTCGAAGTCGGCCAGTGCAGCGATCGTCCCGCTGTAGGAGTGCCGCGGTGCGACCACGCCACCGTCCTGGCCGACCAGGTCGAGCAGGGTCGTGGCCGCGGCCATGCCGGAGGAGAAGGCCAGCGCGCGGCCGCCCTCGAGCGCACCGAGCGCGTCCTCGAACGCAGACCAGGTCGGGTTGCCGTACCGGCCGTACTCCAGGTCGCCCGTGGCGACGTACGTCGACGTCATCGTGATCGGGACGTTCAGTGGCTGGTCGGGGTCGTGCGGCGGACGGCCCGCGGTCACCGCGATGGTCGCCGGGTGGAGCCGTGACGTGGGAGACGACATGCCTCAAAGGTAGGGTCAGCCGCGATGAATGCTCCCACCGGCCGCCGTATCCGCGTCGCTGTCGTCTTCGGCGGCCGCTCGACCGAGCACGCCATCTCGTGCGTCACGGCCGGCAGTGTGCTGCAGGCGATCGATCGCGAGAAGTACGACGTCATCCCCATCGGGATCACCCAGGACGGCCAGTGGGTGCAGGAGGCGGACGACCCGTCCCGGCTCCGGATCGTCGACGGGAAGCTGCCGGCGGTCGATCCGACCCGGCCGGCGGCCATCCGCGAGTTCGCTGACGTCGACGTGGTGTTCCCGTTGCTGCACGGCCCGTGGGGCGAGGACGGCACCATCCAGGGCCTGTTCGAGATGTCCGACGTCCGGTACGTCGGCTCCGGTGTGCTCGCGTCCGCCGTCAGCATGGACAAGGCGTTCATGAAGATCGCCCTCGTCGCGTCCGGGCTGCCCGTCATGCCGAGCCACGTCGTCACCGCTCGTGAGTGGGCGGCCGACCCGGCTGCTGTCCGGGAGCGCGTCGCCGCCCTCGGCTACCCGCTCTTCGTGAAGCCCGCCCGTGGCGGGTCCAGCATCGGGATCGCGAAGGCGCACTCGTCCGGCGACCTGGACGCAGCGATCGAGACCGCCCTCGCGCACGACCCCAAGATCCTCGTCGAGGTGTCGGCGGAGGGCGCCCGCGAGGTCGAGTGCGGTGTCCTCGGCGCAGTGGATGGCGGCGTCGACACCAGCCTGCCCGCCGAGATCCGGATCACCGGCGACCACGAGTTCTACGACTTCGAGGCGAAGTACCTCCCCGAGGAGGCCACCGAGCTCGACGTCCCGGCGATCCTGCCCGAGGGCGTCGAGGACCGGATGCGGACGCTCGCCGCCGAGGCCTTCATCGCCGCAGGCTGCGAGGGCCTGGCCCGGGTCGACTTCTTCCTGATGCCCGACGGTTCGCTGGTCATCAACGAGCTCAACACGATGCCCGGCTTCACGCCGCTCTCGATGTTCCCGCAGATGTGGGCCGCCAGCGGCCTGGAGTACGGCGCCCTCGTGGACCGGCTGCTGACGCTGGCGCTCCAGCGCCCCACCGGCCTGCGGTAGCTGCTCGACAACTGTCGGCTTGCCGCCAGGTCAAGGCTTGGCCTGCGAGAGGCAACAGCGGCGCGGCAGCGCGGCGGGAGGCGTCGACGGGCAGCTTGCTGCCCCGGATCAACGCCGGAGACGCGTCTCGCGCAAGTGTCAGGCGCAGTCGTCGACCAGGGTGAGGTGCTCCTTGATCAGCGGCGCGAGCACGGACATCGCGGCCGGTGCGGCATTGGGCCGGTACTTCGCGGGGATGCTGACCTCCACGCGCGGCTCGTAACCGGCTGCCGTGAGCGTCAGGTCGAGCCCCTGGTCGTCGTACTGCTCATCGGGGATGTAGTAGCCGACGCCGTCGGCGGTCTCGCACGACGCGGTCAGGTCGAAGCCCTCGGGCGTGGGCACGCCGCAGCGCACCACGATGGCCGGATCGCCGTACGCGGCGGCGGGGGCATCGGCAGGCCTGATGTCGACGCGTTCCTGCTCGGCCAGCGAATCGGGCAGCTCGGCTGCGAACGCGTCGCACGCCTCGCGGTCGGCCCTCGAGGTGTCGGGCACGTCGATGTCGACCGGCCCGCCGCAGGCCGCCAGGACGACGCTGGCGGCGACCAGGACGGCCGCTCGCCCGCGTCGGCGGAACCGCATGCCGTCAGATGTGGACGACGGGGCAGGTCAGGGTGCGGGTGATCCCGTCGAGGTTCTGCACCTTGGAGACGACCAGCTTGCCGAGCTCGTCGACGTTGCGGGCCTCGGCGCGCACGATCACGTCGTAGGGACCGGTGACGTCCTCGGCGAGGGTGACGCCCTTGATGTTGCCGACCTCGCGGGCGACATCCGCCGCCTTGCCGACGTCGGTCTGGATGAGGATGTAGGCCTGAACCACCATGGGTCATAGCTCCCGTCGACTGGATGAAGAACGCTTCAACCTACATCGCGCAGCCGCCGCAGCAGAACCGGCGAGCACTCGGGCCGATCGGTCTGGTGGGATGGACCCATGACTTCGGGGACCGACCGCGACGCGACGCTTTCCGACCTCGGCGAATTCGGGCTGATCAACAAGATCACCGACATCGTCTCGAGCACGGCCCCGGGCGAGGACGTGCTGGTCGGTCCGGGCGACGACGCGGCCGTGCTGCGGGTCCGCAAGGGCCACGTCGTGGTGTCCACGGATGTGATGGTCGAGGGCCGCCACTTCCGCCGCGACTGGGCCGAAGCCGCCGACGTCGGCCACCGGGCCGCAGCGCAGAACCTGTCCGACATCAACGCCATGGGCGGCCGCGCCCAGTGGCTGACGGTCGGTCTCGCGGCCCCCGCCGACCTGCCCGCCGCGTGGGCCCTGGAGTTCACCCGCGGCTTCGCTGAGGAGTGCGCCCTCGTCGGCGCCGGCCTCGTGGGCGGCGATGTGAGTCGAGCCGACCAGGTCGTCATCTCCGTCACCGCCATCGGTGCCTGCACCATCTCGCCCGTGTTGCGCTCCGGTGCGCTGCCCGGGGACGTGGTCGCGATCTGTGGGCGCCAGGGCTGGGCCGCAGGCGGCCTCGCCGTGCTCGGCCGGGGCTTCCGTTCACCCCGTGTGCTCGTCGAGTCGTACCGGCGGCCCGCGCCGCCGTACGACGCCGGGCCGCAGGCCGCTGACGCCGGCGCCACCTCGATGATCGACATCTCCGACGGCCTGCTCTCCGAGGCCGCCCATCTGGCGGCCCGGTCCGGTGTCGGCCTCGACATCGAGACCTCCGCGTTCGAGATCCCCGAACCCCTCATCGCCGTCGGCGCCGCGCTCGGCGCCGACCCCCTCCAGTTCATCCTGGGCGGGGGAGACGACCACGCGCTGCTCGCGACCTTCCCGGCCGGTACCGCCCTCCCGGAGGGCTGGACCCGGATCGGGTCGGTGTGCTCACTCTCCGCCGGCGCCCAGCCCACCGTGACCGTCGACGGGGCGTCGTACGACGGCCCGACGGGCTGGTCGCACTTCTGACCTGTCTCGCCGCGGATTCATCAAGGTATGTGGGTGGACTGGCACTTCCCACTGTGAGCAACCACGGGGAAGTGCGAACTCGCCCACACACCTTGATGAAGCCGCGCCGCCACAAGAAATGACGAAGGCCGCCACCCAGTGGGTGACGGCCTTCGACGAAAACTGTGGATCAGGTCAGCGGGAGACCTTGCCGGCCTTGAGGCAGCCGGTGCACACGTTGAGGCGCTTGGGGGTGCCGTTGACCGTCGCGCGGACGCGCTGGATGTTCGGGTCGAAGCGGCGCTTGGTGATCTTGCGCGACCACGGCCGGTTGTTGCCGAAGGACGGCTTCTTGTCGCAGATGTCGCACACGGCGGCCATTGGTGAACTCCTGAGGATTGCGGCTAAAAGTCTTGTGTCGACCGGGCGCGCAACGCACTCCAGACAACCGGAAGAGAATAGCCGACGGGAGGCCGTGGGCAGAAATCGTCAGGTGGTCCGCGCCAGCCACTAGTGTGACCCCCGATGGACGAGGGGACGGGGCAGGAGACGGCCGGCAAGCCCGGACAGAGCATCTCGCTCGACACCGTGGTGCGCTTCATCGACATCGCGGTCGACGCCCTGGCCCAGGCTCGCGAGGAGATCGACGCCCTCAACGTCTTCCCCGTGCCGGACGGTGACACCGGCACGAACATGTACCTCACGGTCGTGGCTTCACGCGACGCGCTCAAGGCGGCGATCGCCGACACGTCCGACGACCCGCCCCCTCCGCTCGCGGCGTTCGCCCGTGGCGCCCTGCTGGGGGCACGCGGCAACTCCGGCGTGATCCTGAGCGAGATGCTCGGCGCGGCCGCCCGCCGGATCGGCGCTGCCGAGCCCGACGAGCCGAACGCCCGGGTGATCGCCGAGGCCCTGCAGCAGGCCTGTACGGCGAGCTACGCCGCCGTGGGGGAGCCGGTCGAGGGCACCATGCTCACCGTCCTCCGCGCCGCTTCCGAGGCGGCCGTGCAGTGCGCGAGCGACCCGGCGACACGCAGCAGCGACGTGCTCACGGCGGCCGCCGCGGCGGCGCGCGAGGCGCTCGGCCACACGCCCGAACAGCTCGAGGTGCTCGCCACGGCGGGTGTCGTCGACGCCGGTGGCCGCGGTGTCTCGGTGATCCTCGACGCCGCCGTGACCGTGCTGACGGGCCACCGGCCGATTCCGGTCACCGCGCCCCTCGGCAGCCACGTGATCCCGGTGCCGTTGCGGCCCGCCGCGGACCACGACCTCAGCGAGGACGGTCCGTCGTACGAGGTGATGTACCTCCTCGACGCGCCCGACCCGGCGGCCGGAGACCTGCGCGGTCGGCTCGGCGAGATCGGCGACTCGGTGGTGGTCGTCGGCGGAGACGGGCTGTGGAACGTGCACGTCCACACCGACGACGTCGGGGCTGCGATCGAGGTCGCCCTCGAGATCGGCCGGCCGTACCGGATCCGGGTGACCCACTTCGCCGAGCAGATCGCTGCCCAGAACGCCCAGCCGGGCCAGTCGGGGGAGCCCAGCATCCCGCTCGCCGGCCGCTGCATCGTGGCCGTCGCCGCCGGTCCCGGCCTCGGCGAGCTGTTCGCCGAAGCGGGCGCCGTGGTGGTGCTCGGCAGCCCGACACGTCGCCCCTCGACCGGTGAGCTGCTCGCCGCGATCACGGGCAGCGGGGCCCGGGAGGTCGTCGTACTCCCGAACGACGAGCCGACGGTCCGTGCCGCCCTCGCCGCTGCCAGCACCGCCGAGGCCGACCATCGGGCGCAGGGCCTGCGGGTCTCGGTCATCCCCACCCATGCCCAGGTCCAGGGCCTCGCGGCCGTCGCCGTCCACGAACCCGGCCGGGCCTTCGACCAGGACGTCACCGAGATGACGGCCACCGCCCGCCACGTGCGCCACGGCGCCGTCACGATCGCGGCGAAGCAGGCCATCACCACCGGCGGTCCGTGTGAACCGGGCGACGCGCTCGGCGTGGTCGCTGGTGACTTCGCGGTGGTCGGCCAGGAGCTCGGCGCCGTGGCGATCCAGGTCCTCGAACGGCTCCTTGCCGCCGGCGGCGAACTGGTGACGATCGTGAGCGGTGAGGACAGCGACGGTCTCGCCGAACGCACCGCCGCGTGGGTCGAGGAGGTCCACCCCGGTGTCGACGTCATGGTGTACGACGGTGGTCAGGAGCGATACCCGCTCCTGATGTCCGTCGAATGAGCTGAGGCGCAGGTGGCGATTACCTTCGATTCGTCCCTGACGACCGTGCTCGGCGCCGCAACGCCGGCCAAGCGCAAGAAGTTCAGCGACGGCCTGGGGCTGCACACGGTCGGTGACCTGATGCGGCACTTCCCGCGGCGTTACCTCGAGACCGGGTCGCTGACGAAGATCGACGACCTCCGGGTCGGCCAGATGCTCTGCGTGGTCGGCGAGATCACCGACTGCCGCACGGTCAGCTACAACGACCGCCGCACGGGCCGTCCGGCTGCCCGCGTCGAGGCCGTGCTCCGCACCGGCGGACCCAGCCTGAAGATGACCTTCTTCGCCCGCAACGCCGGCACCGCCGCCTGGCACGCGAAGCGTGTGGCCGTCGGCAACCGGGGTGTCTTCCTGGGCAAGGCCGACCAGTTCCGTGACCAGTGGCAGCTGGTCAACCCGCAGATGACGATCTTCGGCCAGGGCGATGGCGACGAGGGCGAGCTCTCCGACGATGTCCTCGACATCGGCGACTACTACCCGATCTACCCCCTCACCAAGGGCCTGGAGTCCTGGGACGTCGCTCGCGCCGTGAAGTTCGCGCGGTCCGTGGTCGACAGCCCCGCCGAGGTGATCCCCGCACCCATCCGTGAGCGGTACGACGTCGTCGGCATCGAGCGCGCCTACGAATGGGTGCACCAACCCGAGGACGAGGAGCAGGTCGAGCAGGCGCACCACCGCTTCCGGTTCGAGGAGGCGCTGGTCACCCAGCTGGTGCTCGGCCGGCGGCGCCGGGCGACGCGGTCGCTGGGGGCGACGTCCCGTGACGGAGGCGACGGCGCGCTCCTCGCGGCCTTCGACGAGCAGCTTCCCTTCACGCTCACGGCTGGCCAGGTCGAGGTGGGTGCGCAGATCGAGTCCGACCTCGCGGCGCCGCACCCGATGAACCGCCTGCTCCAGGGCGAGGTCGGCTCCGGCAAGACGCTCGTGGCGCTGCGGGCGATGCTCCGGGTGGTCGACTCCGGTGGCCAGGCGGCGCTGCTCGCGCCGACCGAGGTGCTGGCGCAGCAGCACTATCGCTCGATCGTCACGATGCTCGGCGACCTCGCCATGGGCGGCACCATCTTCGGCTCCGGCGCCGGGACCCACGTCGAGCTGCTCACCGGCTCGATGAACAAGACCCAGCGCACCGCGCCGCTGTCGCGGATCGCCAGCGGCGAGGCCGGCATCGTCATCGGTACCCACGCCCTGCTCCAGGACAACGTCTTCTTCGCCGACCTCGGTCTCGTCGTGGTCGACGAGCAGCACCGGTTCGGTGTCGAGCAGCGCGCGGCGCTGACCGACAAGGCCATCAATCCGCCGCACCTGCTGGTGATGACGGCGACGCCGATCCCGCGCACCGTCGCGATGACCGTGTTCGGTGACCTCGAGTCCTCCACGCTGACCGAGCTGCCCGCCGGACGCGCGCCGATCCAGACCAACGTGGTGCCCCTGGTCCAGCAGCCGACGTGGATCGACCGGGTCTGGGCGCGGGTGCGTGAGGAGGTCGAGAAGGGCCACCAGGTCTACGTCGTGTGCCCGCGGATCTCCGGCGACGAGGCGGAAGTCGGCCAGGTCGACGCCGTCGACGTGCAGTTCGACGAGGACGGTGAGCCCGTCGTCGTCACGGCCCCGCCCGCTGCATCGGCGGTCGAGGACGTCGTGGCGCAGCTTGCCGGGGGCCCGCTGTCGGGGTTGCGGATCGGGCGCCTGCACGGGCGCCTCGCCAGCGACGAGAAGGACGCCACCATGCGCGCCTTCGCCGCCGGCGACCTCGACGTGCTGGTGTCGACCACGGTGATCGAGGTCGGCGTCGACGTCGCCAACGCGACCGCCATGGTGATCCTCGACGCCGACCGGTTCGGCGTCTCCCAGCTGCACCAGTTGCGCGGCCGGGTCGGTCGTGGCGGCTTCCCCGGCCTCTGCCTCCTGGTCAGCCACACGGAGGTCGGCACCCCCGCGCGGGAACGCCTCGACGTCGTGGCGTCCACCACCGACGGCTTCCTGCTCAGCCGGTTCGATCTCGAACAACGCCGCGAGGGAGACGTGCTCGGCGCCTCGCAGGCCGGGCGTCGCTCCAGCCTGGAGAACCTCCGGGTCCTCCGCGACGAGGACACCATCGTGGCCGCTCGTGAAGCCGCAGAGGGGCTGCTCGACCAGGACGTCGATCTCGCGCACGCCGCGGAGCTGGCGGCCGCCGTACTCGATCTGGAGCGGTCGCAGCAGGCCGGCTTCGTGGACAAGTCATGAGGATCAAGTGACCCGCATCATCTCGGGGGTGGCCGGTGGCCGCCGCCTGCAGACGCCCAGGGGCGACCAGACCCGACCGACCAGCGACCGGGTCCGGGAGGCGCTGTTCTCCAGCTTCGAGGCGTGGGCCGGCTCGTTGCAGGGGCTGCGTGTCCTGGACCTCTACGCCGGGTCGGGGGCCATCGGGCTCGAAGCCTGGTCCCGCGGAGCCGCAGCGGTGACGCTGGTCGAGTCCGACAGGAGCACCGCTGAGCTGATACGCGGCAACGCCCGCGCCATCGGCTGCGAGGTGGCCGAGGTGGTGGCCCGCAGCGTCGCGGCCGTCCTTGCCGAGCCGGCTCGAGCGCCGTTCGACCTGGTCTTCTCCGATCCGCCCTACCCGCTCGACGACGCGGCCGTGGCCGACGACCTCGCCCTGCTCGCGGCGCAGGGCTGGCTCGCCGAGGACGCCCTCGTCGTGGTGGAGCGCTCGCGGCGCAGTCCGCAGCCCGTGTGGCCCGTCGGCGTCGTGGCGCTGCCGGGCAAGCGAGGGCAGAAGAGGTACGGCGAAACGACCGTCTGGTTCGCGGAGCACCCGGCTACCACTAACCTCGCCCCATGACCCGTGCGGTGTGTCCCGGCTCCTTCGACCCCGTCACCAACGGGCACGTCGACATCTTCCGGCGGGCGGCTGCGCTGTTCGACGAGCTGATCGTCGCCACCGGCACCAACATCTCGAAGTCGCGGCTCTTCGAGCCCGACGAACGACTCGAGATGCTGCGCGATGCCTGCGCCGACCTCCCGAACGTCACCGTCATGGGGTTCACCGGCCTGATCGTCGACTTCTGCCGCGAGATGGACGCCCAGGCGATCGTCAAGGGCCTGCGCGGCGGCAACGACTACGAGTACGAGCTGCCGATGGCGCAGATGAACGCCCACCAGACCGGGGTCGAGACGGTGTTCATCCCGACCACGGCGTCCCTCGGCTACGTCTCCTCCAGCCTCGTCAAGGAGGTCGCCGCACTCGGCGGCAACGTGTCCGAACTGGTGCCCGCGTCCGTCCACCAGCGCCTCGTTGCGCGCCTCGCGGAACGGGCGGGCCAGGAGTGAGCCCAGCACTGAGCATCGACCGCGTTTTGCCCGGTCAGAGTGCTGACCCTAGGATTGATCCGATCTGTTGTGCCCGGACCTGGAAGTGATTCACCTGAACGACCTGGACCCGAGAGCGCCGCTCGTGCTCGATACACGCGAGCTCGGCCGCCGTCCGGGGTCCCAGCGTGAGGTGGTGCTGACAGTGCCGGCCCCGGCAGATCTGGGCATCGAAGTCCTCGCCGTACCCGAAGGCGCGCCGGTCGAACTCGACTTGCGCATGGAAGCGGTCATGGAAGGTGTGCTCATCACCGGTACGGCGCAAGCCGGGCTGGAGGGTGAGTGTGCGCGGTGCCTGGAACCGATCCGCGAAGACCTCGTGGTGAATTTCCAGGAACTGTTCGTCTACGACGACATCCGGGATTCCGCTGACGCGGAAGAGGACGACGAGGTCAGCATGCTGCGGGACGACCTGGTCGACCTGGAGCCGCTGCTGCGGGACGCGGTGGTGCTTGCACTGCCGTTCCAGCCGCTGTGTGAGGACGACTGTCCGGGGTTGTGTGTCGAATGTGGCGCACGGCTGGCGGATGACCCCGACCACACGCACGAGGCGGCGATCGACCCGCGTTGGACGGCGCTGACAGCGCTGACCGAAGAAGCCCACGAAGACCACAAGGACTAGCGCTCACCCGAGCGTCGACGTTCCCCGATTTCAAGGAGAAGACATGGCTGTTCCGAAGCGGAAGATGTCGCGCAGCAACACGCGGCACCGTCGTTCTGCGTGGAAGGCCGTCGCCCCGGTGCTGGTCACCTGTGCCAACCCGGCGTGCGGTGCCAAGCACCTCCCGCACCGCGCGTGCGGCACCTGCGGCCAGTACGGCGCGCGCGCCGCCCGTCGCCAGGTCCTCTGAGGCCTGCAGCATCACCGACTACGTCGAGCTGCGTCGAGCGCTCGGGGATCCCACACTGGACCCCGAGCTGCTCGACCGCGCCCTGACGCACCGCTCCTACGCCTACGAGAACGGTGGTCTTCCGACCAACGAGAGGCTGGAGTTCCTCGGTGACTCGGTGCTCGGCGTCGTCGTCACCGAGACGCTCTACCTGATCCACCCGGACCTCTCCGAGGGCCGGCTCGCCAAGCTCCGTGCCGCGGTCGTCAACGCCCGCGCCCTGGCCGGCGTCGCCCGCGACATGGGCCTCGGCAAGCACATCAAGCTCGGACGTGGCGAGGAAGCCACCGGCGGTCGCGACAAGGCCTCGATCCTGTCCGACACCGTCGAGGCCGTGATCGGCGCGATCCACCTCAGCGGAGGCGGCATCACCACCTCCTCGGAGGTCGTCCACCGGCTCTTCGACCCGCTCATCGAGGCCGCTTCGGCGCTCGGTGCGGGCCTCGACTGGAAGACCTCGCTGCAGGAGCTCGCCGCCGAGCAGTCCCTGGGCGTGCCCGAGTACGTCATCGAGGACGAAGGCCCGGACCACCTGAAGACCTTCACCGCGCAGGTTCGCGTCGGCGAGCGCCTCTACGGCAACGGCACCGGCCGCTCGAAGAAGGAAGCCGAGCAGGGCGCCGCCGAGACGGCGTACGGCGAGATTGCCGCCGACCTGGGCCTCG
>NZ_JBMCZA010000078.1:19574-22892 GCF_048654705.1 Nocardioides sp. CPCC 206348 | reverse complement strand
CCCACCACCGCTTCCGCCGTGCCTGAGCTTCCCGAGGTCGAGGTCGTCCGCGCCGGGCTCGAGCGTCACGTCGTCGGCGCCACGATCACCGCGATCGACGTCCTCCACGACCGTCCCGTACGACGCCACCCCTCCGGCGCCGCGGGCTTCGCGGCCGCGCTGACCGGCCGCCGCATCGACGGGGCCCGCCGGCGGGGCAAGTACCTCTGGCTGCCTCTCGACGACGGCAACGCGATCCTCGGCCACCTCGGGATGAGCGGCCAGATGCTGGTGCAGCCGGTCGACGCCCCGCCCGAGCGCCACCTGCGCGTCCGGTTCCTGCTCAGCACCCCGCAGGTCGAGCAGGTTGCTCAGCAACCGTCTCGAGACCAGGAACTCCGGTTCGTCGACCAGCGGATGTTCGGCGGCCTCTCGGTCTCGGTGGGTGGCGCCGAGCTGCCACCCGAGATCGCCCACATCGCACGCGACCCGATGGATCCGGAGTTCGACGACGAGCTCTTCATCGCCCGCCTGCGCAAGCGGACGTCCGGTGTGAAGCGACTGCTCCTCGACCAGGGCCTGGTCTCCGGCGTCGGCAACATCTACGCCGACGAGGCGCTGTGGCGCGCCGGCCTGCACGGGGAACGGCCGGGGGACCGGCTCACCCGCAAGCAGGCTGTCGAGCTGCTGCGCCACGCCCGCGAGGTGATGGGCGCTGCGCTCGCCCAGGGCGGTACGTCGTTCGACGCGTTGTACGTCAACGTCAATGGCGAATCGGGCTACTTCGACCGCTCCCTGCACGCCTACGGGCGCGAGGACGAGCCCTGCGACCGCTGCGGAACGGCGATCCGCAGGGTCGCGTTCATGAATCGGTCGTCGTACTTCTGCCCGCGATGCCAACCCGTGCCACGGAGCGCTCCGAGATTGACCCGCGCACGCTGAAGTGGGACTCTTGTAGACGGCCCCCAACTCTCGGGGCGACCCTCGAACCGGAAGGCTCAACTTCATGGCCAAGGCGCTGATCGGTCACCTGAACAGCGACCTCCGCGACCCCCGTCTCGCACTCGAGAATTCTCGCCTGCGCACCCGGGTCGCCGAGTTGGAGTCCCTCGTCCTCCGTCTCTCCGAGGAGAACGACAAGTTGGTGTCGGCGCGTGCTGCCGAGATCCTGACCGGCGACATGCAGCCGGCGTGACTTGTAGCTGACTCCTGCCGGCAGGGCCTCCTGCCACCTCAGGTGCACCACCCCGGACCACCCTCGCCCCGCGACGGTGGTCCGATTCATCTCCCCGGAGCCAGGTCGCCCGTTATCCAGTGGCGGTCGTCACCCGACAGGCATAGCGTCCTGACCTTGTGAGCCGGGTCCTCGACGTCGTCGCACCGGCCCGTCTGGGGCAGGGCTTCCGGCGACTCATGGCGTCGACCTGGGTGAGCAACCTCGGCGACGGCATCGCGATGGCCGCCGGGCCGCTCCTCGTCGCCTCCCAGACCCGGTCGCCGGTGCTGGTCTCGATGGCGATGCTGCTGCAGAGCCTCCCGTGGTTGCTGTTCGGGCTCTTCGCCGGCGCGGTGGCCGACCGGCTCGACCGCAAGCGGATCGTCATCGTCGCCAACCTGCTCCGGGCAGCGGTGCTCGTCGTCCTGTGTGCCTCGATCGTCACTGGTGTCGTCAGCATCGCGGTCGTCCTGGTCGCGATGTTCGTGCTCGGTACCGCGGAGGTCTTCGCCGACACGGCGTACCGCACCTTCTTGCCGATGATGGTCGACAAGGCCGACCTCGGGATCGCCAACGCCCGGCTGCAGGCCGGGTACATCACGCTCAACCAGTTCGTGGGCGCTCCCATCGGTGCGGCCCTGTTCGCGGTCGGGATGGTGGTGCCCTTCGGCGTCCAGGTGGCCTGCGGGCTGCTCGCCGTCCTCCTGGTCACGCGGATCGCGTTGCCGGCCGGGCCCGTGCGTGGCGACGTGGACACCCATGTCCTGAAGGACATCGGCGACGGCCTGCGCTGGCTGATGGGACACCCGCCGGTCCGGACCCTCGCGCTCGTGATCGTCACCTTCAACATCACCTGGGCGGCGGCCTGGTCGATCCTGGTCCTCTACTCGCTCGACGTGCTCGACATGGGGCCGGTGGGCTACGGGCTGCTCACCTCGGCGGCCGCTGCCGGGGGCCTGGTGGGCACGTTCCTCTACGGCTGGCTCGAGCGGCACGTCCCGCTCGCCACCCTGATGCGCGCCTGCCTGGCCATCGAGGTCGTCATGCACCTGGCGTTCGCTGTCACGACCGTGGCGTGGGTGGCGCTGGTCATCATGTTCGGCTTCGGGGTCTACGCCTTCGTGTGGGGCACGATGTCGCAGGCGATCCGGCAGCGGGCGGTGCCGACGGAGTTCCAGGGACGGGTCGGTTCGGTCTACAGCGTGGCGATCTTCGGAGGCGTCGTCATCGGCAGTGCGCTCGGTGGTGTGATCGGTGAGCACGGCGGCGTGACGGCGCCGTTCTGGTTCGCCTTCGTCGGGTCGGGGATGACGCTCGCCCTCGTGTGGCGACAGCTCGCCCACATCGCGCACGCCGACCGGGACACCGGGGACACCCGGATGCACGAAACCGACGGGGTCGCGCGGTAGCCTGAGTCCGCCGAGCTTCCCCCGCGACGGTCCTTTCCTGCACGAGGTGACAGGATCGACCGCCTGTGTCCGGCACACCGACACGTGTGCATTGGATCAAGCTAGGGAGATTGCGTGTATCTGAAGAGCCTGACCCTCAAGGGGTTCAAGTCCTTCGCGTCCGCGACGACCCTGCAGCTGGAGCCGGGCATCACCTGCATCGTGGGCCCCAACGGCTCCGGCAAGTCGAACGTCGTCGACGCCCTCGCCTGGGTGATGGGTGAGGCCAGCGCCAAGAGCCTGCGCGGCGGGAAGATGGACGACGTCATCTTTGCCGGTACGACGGGACGTCCGCCGCTCGGTCGCGCCGAGGTGATGCTGACCATCGACAACTCCGACGGCGCGCTCCCGATCGACTACTCCGAAGTCACGATCAGCCGCACGATGTTCCGCACGGGCGGCTCGGAGTACGCCATCAACGGCACGTCGTGCCGGCTGCTCGACGTCCAGGAGCTGCTCAGCGACTCCGGGATCGGCCGCGAGATGCACGTCATCGTCGGCCAGGGCCAGCTGGACCAGATCCTGCACGCGACGCCGGAGGACCGGCGCGGGTTCATCGAGGAAGCGGCCGGTGTGCTCAAGCACCGCAAGCGCAAGGAGAAGGCGCTCCGCAAGCTCGACTCCACCGAGGGCAACCTGACCCGCCTCAACGACCTGCTGAGCGAGATCCGCCGC
>NZ_JBMCZA010000078.1:18951-19506 GCF_048654705.1 Nocardioides sp. CPCC 206348 | reverse complement strand
GTCACCGCCCGCACCGCCCTCGAGCAGGAGCTCGCCGACGAGAGCGTGCTGGTCACCCGCCGCGCCGAGGTCGAGGCCGCCGTGGCCGCCGCCCGCGAGCAGGAGGCCGTCCTTGAGGCCGCCCTGCGCGAGGACCTTCCGGCCCTCTCTGCGGCCCAGGAGACCCTCTCGTCGCTTAACGCGCTGCGCGAACGCTTCCGCGGCACGCTCAGTCTCGCGACCGAGCGGGTGCGCAACGCCGCCGGTGCCGCGGACGCCGACGGCGCCCCGGACGGACGGGACCCCGACGAGCTCGAGGCCGAGGCCGCGCGCCTGGCCGAGCAGGAGGCCGGGATCGTCGCCCAGGTCGCCGAGCAGCAGGCTGCGCTCGAAGCGGCGGTCCAGGGCCGTCGTACCGCTGAGGAAGCGGCAGCCAACGAGGAGCGCCGGGTCGCCGGCCTGCTCCGGGCCGCCGCCGACCGACGCGAGGGCCTGGCCCGGCTGCACGGCCAGGTCAACACGCTCCGCTCGCGCGCCAGTGCCGCCGAGGAGGAGATCGGCCGACTCTCGACCGCT
>NZ_JBMCZA010000078.1:18492-18903 GCF_048654705.1 Nocardioides sp. CPCC 206348 | reverse complement strand
GCCGGCGAGGAGGGCCTCGACTCCGAGCACGAAGCGGCCGTCGCCCAGCTCGACGACCTGGCCGAGCGACTCGACAAGCTGCGCGAGGAGGCCCAGCAGGCCGATCGCGACAAGGCCGGACTGACCGCGCGCAAGGAAGCCCTCGAGCTCGGCCTCGCCCGCAAGGACGGCGCCGGCGCACTGCTCGCGGCCAGCGACACCGTTTCCGGACTGCTCGGCTCCGTGGCCGCCCTGATCAACGTCCGCTCCGGCTACGAAGCTGCCGTGGCGACCGCGCTGGGTGCTGCCGCGGACGCCGTCGCGGTCACCGACGCCGACACGGCGCTCGCCGCGATCGACCACCTCAAGGCCGACGACCTCGGCCGGGCCGGGCTGTTGCTCGGCGGAGGAGAGGCCGAGGACCTCGGCCAG
>NZ_JBMCZA010000078.1:14986-18435 GCF_048654705.1 Nocardioides sp. CPCC 206348 | reverse complement strand
TGCGCAAGATCGCGGTCGTCGACGACCTCGCCGCGGCGCGCTCGCTGGTCGCCGACCTGCCCGACGTCGTCGCGGTGACCCGCGACGGTGACCTGCTCGGCGCCCACTTCGCGTCCGGCGGCTCCAACGCCAGCCAGAGCCTGATCGAGATCCAGGCGGCGGTCGACGAGGCCACCTCGTCGCTGGCCGACGCCGTCGCGGCCTCCGAGCGGCTGTCGTTCGACCTCGCCCGCATCGAGAACGAGAAGTCCGCTGCCCAGCAGCGGGTCGACGTCGCGCTGGCGAAGCTGCACGAGTCCGACGCCACCCTCGCCGCGGTGGCCGAGGAGCTCGGCCAGCACGGTTCGCTGGCCCGCGCCGCCCGGGCCGAGGCCGAGCGGATGGCCGAGGCGATCACGCAGGCCGAGACGTCCCGCGAGCAGGCCCTCGTCGGTCTCGCCGAGCTCGAGCAGCGGCTCGCCAGCGCCGAGGAGGACGGCGAGGAGGAGCCCGACACCACGGAGCAGGAACGGCTGGTCGAGGCCACCCGGGCCGCCCGCCAGTCCGAGATGGAGGCGCGGCTCTCGCTGCGGACCTCCGAGGAGCGCGGCCGCGCCCTGCACGGTCGGGTCGACCAGATGCGCAAGGCCGCCCAGGCCGAGCGGCAGGCGCGGGCACGCGCTGCCGAGCGTCGCGCCCGGCTGATCGCCGAGGGCCGCGCCGGCCAGGCCGTGTCGACGGCAGTGACGTTCGTGCTCGCGCGGCTCGAAGGCTCGGTCGAGCAGGCGTCCCAGCGCCGCCAGGCCATCGAGGACTCGCGCCGCGGCCGCGAGCAGGAGCTGATGACCGTCCGGCAGTCGTTGCGCGACCTCGGGCGTGAGCACGAGGAGCTGGTCAGCTCCGTGCACCGCGACGAGATGGCCCGCACCCAGCAGCGGATGCGGATCGAGCAGATCGAGGTCAAGGCACTCGAGGAGCTCGGCCTGGAGGCCGACGGGCTCGTCGCCGAGTACGGCCCCGACCTGCCCGTGCCGGTGCTCTACGTGGCCGACGACGAGGCGGCTGACGCCGACGCGCAGGAGGGCGAGGACGCCGAACCCCGCACCATGCCCTACGTGCGCGAGGAGCAGGTCAAGCGGCTGCGTTCGGCCGAGCGCGCGCTGAACATGCTCGGTCGGGTGAACCCGCTCGCCCTCGAGGAGTTCACCGCGATGGAGGAGCGCCACCAGTTCCTCTCCGAGCAGCTGGAGGACCTGCGGGCGACCCGCAAGGACCTCCTCGACATCGTCAAGGACGTCGACGTCCGCGTCGAGCAGGTCTTCACCGAGGCGTTCGCCGACGTCACCAAGGCCTTCGACCAGACCTTCGCCCGCCTGTTCCCCGGCGGTGAGGGCAGGCTGGTCCTGACCGACCCGTCGAACATGCTGACCACCGGCATCGAGGTCGAGGCCCGCCCGCCGGGCAAGAAGGTCAAGCGGCTCTCGCTGCTCTCCGGTGGCGAGCGCTCGCTCGTCGCGGTCGCCTTCCTGGTCGCGCTGTTCAAGGCCCGTCCGTCGCCGTTCTACATCCTCGACGAGGTCGAGGCCGCGCTCGACGACACCAACCTCGGCCGCCTGCTGGAGATCTACGAGGAGCTGCGCGAGAACTCCCAGCTCCTCGTGATCACCCACCAGAAGCGGACCATGGAGGTCGGCGACGCGCTCTACGGCGTGACCATGCGGGGCGACGGCGTCTCGGCCGTGATCAGCCAGCGCCTGCGCGAGGCCGAGAGCGCGTGACCCCACCGCTGACCCCACCGCTGACCCCACCGCTGGCACTGCCCCTGCGGATCCGGTTCTCGTTGGGGCTCGCGATCGGGTTCCTTGCCCTGGGCCTGTTGCTCCTCGTCTTCGGCCTGCTCAACGACCGGGTCCCCAACGCGGTCCTCGGCGCGTTGTTCCTCGTGCTCGGCGGACTGCAGATCACCGGCGTCGCAATCGTCGTCAGCGCGACCGAGGTCCAGGTGAAGAGCGCCCTGCGCACCACCGCGCGGCGCGTGCCCATCGAGGGACTCGCCGACCTCAGGATCGACGGCCTCAAGCTGCTCCGGGCCAGTGACGGGCTGCGGATCACCAGCATCAGCGGGGTCGCCGCGCGCTCGAGCGACGTCCAGATGCTGCGCGACGCCATCACCGAGACGAAAGGCCCCGCATGAGCGAGCCCGACCGCAGCCGGCCCGACCGGGCGTCGTACAAGGCCTGGCGGACAGCGACCACGCGCTGGTCCGACGACGACGTCTACGGCCACCTCAACAACGCGCGGTACTTCGACCTGATCGACACCGCGGTCAACGCTCATCTGGCCGACGCGACCGGCACCGACATCCGGCACCTGCCGGCGATCGGTGTGGTGGCCGAGGTGTCGTGCCGGTACTTCGCCGAGATGGGCTATCCGAGGCCCATCGAAATGGGCCTGGCGGTGGAGCGGCTCGGCAACTCCTCGGTGATCTACCGGGTGGGCCTGTTCCAGGGCGACCCCGACGGTGAGGGCGCACTGGCGTGCGCCGAGGGCCGCTTCGTCCATGTGTACGTCGACAACACCGATCCCGCGCGTCCACCCACGCCGATCCCGGACATCGTCCGCGAGGCCGTTGCACCGCTGCTGGTCTGACGGGCGGTGTGACGCTCGCCTCCCGGGGCGTCGCTCCCGCGGTGTCGATGCCGGATTCCTTGGCTGTTCCGTGCACGATGGGGTGGAAGCGATCCCTACTCGGAGGAGTCGAACGTGCTGTTCGTTGTTCTGGCGGTCCTGCTCAGTCTCGCCATCTCGGGTGTCGTGGTCCTCTACGTCGCGTATCCCCACCGCGGCGAGGCCGTTCCGTACGCGCCCTGGCTCGGTGACGCCCTCGGCAAGGCCGTGGACGCCGCCCCCGTCATCGCCGACGACGAGCGGGACCTGCTGCGCATGCAGTAACGGCTGCGTCAGCGCAGCCTGATTGGATGGGGCCCATGCCTGAGCTGCTCTACCTCATCATCGGGATCGCCGTCATCGGCGTGCTGGCCATCGTCGGCTTCGTCGGCACCCGTGTCCGCCGTCCCGGGCGACTGCCCGACAAGCCGGCGACCGACGTCATCGCGCCGCCGCGCGACGTCGAGGTGCCCACGGCGCCACCGGCTCTCGAGGTCGAGGAGCCGGGTGCGCCCACCCTCGAGCGTCCCGAGAAGCCGTCCTCGCGCCTGGTTCGCCTGCGCCAGCGCCTGGCCGGGTCCAACGCCCTGGGCCGCGGCCTGCTCGGCCTGCTGAGCCGCGAGAAGCTCGACGAGGACACCTGGGAGGCCATCGAGGACCTCCTGATCGGCGCCGACATCGGCGTCGCGCCCACACAGGAGCTGGTGGAGAAGCTGCGCACCCGGCTTCGCGTCGAGGGCGGCGAGGTGCCCGACGCCCGCGCGGTTCTGCGTGAAGAACTGATCAACCTGGTCGACCCGACC
>NZ_JBMCZA010000078.1:6623-14950 GCF_048654705.1 Nocardioides sp. CPCC 206348 | reverse complement strand
CCCGGCGTCGTACTCGTCGTGGGCGTGAACGGCACCGGCAAGACCACCACCGTCGGCAAGATCGCCCGGATCCTCGTCGCCGACGACCGGACCGCGCTCCTCGCGGCTGCCGACACCTTCCGCGCGGCGGCCACCGAGCAGCTGGCCACGTGGGGTGACCGGGTGGGTGTCGAGGTCGTGCGCGGCCCGGAGGGCGGCGACCCCGCCAGCGTCGCGTTCGAGGCGGTCAAGCAGGGCATGGAGCGCGGTGTCGACACCGTCGTCGTGGACACCGCCGGCCGCCTGCAGAACAAGCAGGGCCTGATGGACGAGCTCGGCAAGGTCAAGCGCGTCATCGAGAAGCAGTCGCCGGTCACCGAGGTGCTGCTCGTGCTGGACGCGACCACCGGCCAGAACGGCCTGATCCAGGCCAAGGTGTTCTCCGAGGTCGTCGACGTCACCGGCATCGTGCTCACCAAGCTCGACGGCTCCGCCAAGGGCGGCATCGTGATCGCTGTCCAGCGCCAGCTCGGCGTCCCGGTCAAGCTGGTCGGCCTGGGCGAGGGCCCCGACGACCTGGCGCCGTTCGATGCGGCCGCGTTCGTCGACGCGCTGCTGAGCTGACCGACCTGACCTGACCGCCATCGTTCGTCACCGGTCCGGAGAACTCGTTACACGGCCGTAACGCGACCCCACCCGTATGGAAACCCAAGGCCGCCAGTGTTCGGGACATGGAAAACGGCTACTACACCTGGATGCTGGTGTCGGCCTCGCTCGTCCTCTTGATGACAGCGCCCGGACTGGCGCTCTTCTACGGCGGCATGAGCCGGACCAAGTCGGTCCTCAACATGATGATGATGTCGTTCAGCGCCCTCGGCGTCGTCGGCATCGTCTACGCGTTGTGGGGCTGGTCGATGTCGTACAGCACCACGTACCTCACCGCCGACGGCGAAGCCGGCAAGGAGATCGCCAAGCTCTTCTCCAACCCGTTCAAGCAGTTCGGCCTCGAGACGACGGACCCGGCCAACTACGTCTTCGTCGCCTTCCAGCTGACCTTCGCGGTGATCACCGCGGCCCTGATCAGCGGTGCGATCGCCGACCGGATGAAGTTCTCCGCCTGGCTGGTCTTCCTCCCGATCTGGGTGACCCTGTCCTACTTCCCGCTCGCCCACATGGTGTGGGGCGGTGGCTTCCTCAGCGGCGTCGAGGGCGGCCTGGCCGACTGGCTCTTCTCCGGTGACGGTGGCGCCGAGGTGGCGCCGATCGACTACGCCGGCGGCACGGTCGTGCACATCAACGCCGGTGTCGCGGGCCTGGTGCTCGCCCTGCTGATCGGCAAGCGCATCGGCTTCGGCAAGGAGCCGATGAAGCCGCACAACCTGACGCTCACGATGATCGGTGCTGGCCTCCTGTGGTTCGGCTGGTTCGGCTTCAACGTCGGCTCGATCGTCAACCTCGACGCCTACACGACCGAGACCGCACTGGTCTGGCTCAACACGACCCTCGCCACCTGTGCGGCGATGATGGGCTGGCTGCTGGTCGAGAAGATCCGCGACGGCAAGTCCACCTCCCTCGGCGCCGCGTCGGGCGTGGTGGCCGGCCTGGTCGCGATCACCCCGGCCTGCGGGAACCTGGTGCCGTGGAGCTCGATGGTCCTCGGCCTGTTCGCCGGTGGCCTCTGCGCCCTGGCGGTCGGCCTCAAGTACAAGCTCGGGTACGACGACTCGCTCGACGTCGTGGGTGTCCACCTCGTCGGCGGCCTGGTCGGCACGGTCGGCGTCGGGTTCCTCGCCTCCAACGAGGGCGGACTCCTCACCGGCGGCGGTGCCAAGCAGCTCGTCGTGCAGGTCGCGGTCGCGCTCTTCGCGATCGTCTGGTCCGCGCTCGCCACCCTGGTCGTGGGTCTCGCGATCAAGTACACCCTGGGTCTCCGTCTCGAGGACGAGGACGAGGTCGAGGGCATCGACTTCGTCGAGCACGGAGAGTCTGCCTACGATCTCGGTACTGGCGGCGGCGCCCGTCGTGCCTCGGTCCTCACGTCGTCCACCGCATCGGAGGGAAGCGCATGAAGCTGGTCACCGCGGTCATCAAGCCGCACAAGTGGGAGGACGTCCGCGAGGCCCTCGAGGCCTTCGGCGTCACCGGGATGACGGTGAGCGAGGTCAGCGGCTACGGCCGCCAGAAGGGCCACACCGAGGTCTACCGCGGCGCCGAGTACGACATCGCCCTGGTCCCCAAGATCCGGATCGAGATCGTCGTCGACGACCCCGACACCGAGGACGTCGTCGGGATCATCACCAAGACGGCCCACACCGGCCGGATCGGTGACGGCAAGGTCTGGGTCAGCCCGGTCGAGACCGTCGTCCGCGTCCGGACGGGGGACAAGGACTCCGAAGCGCTCTGAGTCTCGACGAGCCCGACCAACAGTCGCTGGCGCGATCCAACGGGCATTCACCTTCGCGTAACACGTGAAGGGGGTCCTGTTACGCCCGTGAAACATTTCGACCTCAGAGTTGGCGGATGCCTGATCTGCTCCTGGTGGCCCTGACCGGTGCCGCCGACGTGTCCACTGCGGACGGCGACACCGCCTGGCTGCTCGCCGCCGCTGCCCTCGTCCTGCTGATGGCCCCCGGCCTGGCGTTCTTCTACGGCGGCATGGTCCGTTCCAAGAGCGTCCTGAACATGATGATGATGGTCTTCGGCGCCCTCGCCGTCGTCATGGTCGTCTGGGTGCTGATCGGCTACTCGATCGCCTTCGGTGACGACCTCGGGGGCGGGCTGGTCGGTGACCCGTTCCAGTACGCCGGCTTCAAGGGCATGCTCGAGGAGGTCCCCGGGGCGCCGTACCCGATCACGTTGTTCGCGGCCTTTCAGGGCCTGTTCGCGGTGATCACGGTCGGCCTGATCGCCGGTGCGATCGCCGACCGGACCCGGTTCGGCACCTGGCTGGTCTTCGCCGGCCTGTGGACCGTGCTGGTCTACGCGCCCGTCGCGCACTGGATCTTCGACTTCAGCGCCGGCGACCACGTGGGTGGCTGGATGGCCAACGAGCTCGGCGCACTCGACTTCGCCGGGGGTACCGCCGTCGAGATCAACTCCGGTGCTGCCGGCCTCGCCGCTGCGCTGGTCCTCGGCCGCCGGGTCGGCTTCGGCCGTGACCCGATGAAGCCGCACAACCTGACGCTCGTCATGGTCGGTTGCGGCCTGCTGTGGTTCGGCTGGTTCGGCTTCAACGCCGGGTCTGCGCTCGGCGCCAACAACACCGCCGCGATCGTGTTCGTCAACACGCTGCTCGCCGGTTGCACGGGTCTGCTGGCCTGGCTCGGCATCGAGCGGATCCGCGACGACCACGCGACGTCCTTCGGGGCAGCCTCGGGTGTCGTCGCCGGCCTCGTGGCCATCACGCCGTCCTGCGGTTCGGTCACGCCGATCGGTGCGATGGTGGTCGGCCTGGTCGCCGGTGCGGTCTGCGCGCTCGCGGTCGGCCTCAAGTTCACGTTCAAGTACGACGACTCGCTCGACGTCGTGGGTGTCCACCTCGTCGGCGGCCTGGTCGGCACGATCCTGATCGGCTTCCTCGCCTCGTCCTCGGTCACCAGCGTCGACGGCCTCTTCTACGGCGGCGGCGCGGACCAGCTCGGCAAGCAGCTGGTCGCGGCCGGCGCGACCCTCGCGTTCTCGTTCACGATGACCGCGATCCTGGTCTACGTGCTCGACAAGACCATCGGCTTCCGCATCGACCCCGAGCACGAAATGGCGGGCGTCGACCTGATCATCCACGGTGAAACCGCGTACGACCTGAACATCACCGGCGGTGCTCGCCCCCACTTCGGTCACGGGACTGGCACCCTGCAGTCATGAAGCTCATCAGCGCGGTCGTCAAGCCGCACAAGTGGGAAGACGTCCGACAGGCGCTCGAGGCCGTCGGCGTGAACGGGATGACCGTCAGTGAGGTCAGCGGCTACGGCCGCCAGAAGGGCCACACGGAGGTGTATCGCGGTGCGGAGTACGACATCGCGATGGTTCCGAAGGTCCGGATCGAGATCGTCGCCGATGACGCCGACGTGGAGCAGATCGTCGAGACGATCACCAAGGCTGCGCAGACCGGCAAGGTCGGCGACGGCAAGATCTGGGTGACGCCCGTCGAGTCCGTGGTGCGCGTGCGCACCGGGGACACCGGATCTGCCGCGGTCTGAGACGGAGCTGAACCAACCGGATGACCGCTGCCGACCGCGTAGTACGCACCGAGGCCGCCGACGCGCTGTGCGGCAAGGCGTACGACGACGCGGGCGGCCCGGACAGCGGTGTCGCGCTGGTCGCGGTCGGTGGGTTCGGGCGCGGGGACATGGCGCCCTACTCCGACCTGGACGTCGTGCTCGTCGCCGAGGACGACGTCCAGCAGGACTGGTTCGGCGAGTTCGCGGCGCAGGTCTGGTACCCGCTGTGGGACTCCGGCAGCAAGCTCGACCACTCCGTCCGCACCCTGTCGGAGACGATCACGGCGGCGCAGAACGACATCCGTGTCGCGTCCGGACTGCTCGACATCCGGCACATCGCGGGGGACTACAGCCTGGCGCTGCGGCTGCGGACCACGGTCCTCGCCCAGTGGCGCCGGCAGGCGCGTCAACGGCTGCCCGAGCTCCACGAGATGGTGCGCAACCGGCACCGCCTCATCGGCGAGCTCGCGCACCTGTCGATGCCCGACCTCAAGGAGTCCGAGGGCGGGCTCCGCGACGCGACGGTCCTCAAGAGCCTGACCGCCACCTGGCTGGTCGACGTCTCCGCGGCCGACCTCGAGCGCTGCCGCGGCCAGCTCCTTGACGTCCGCGACGTGCTGCACACGGCCGCCGGACGCGGCACCGACCGGATCGCGCCCGAGCACTGGGGCCCGATCGCCGAAGGACTCGACCTGGCCGACGAGCGCGCCGCACAACGACACGTCCGCGAGCTCGGCCGCCGGGTCACCCACCTGTCGCGGCTCGCCTGGCGCCGGACGGACGACGCCCTTCGTCGTACCCCTGCGGCGAAGCCGCGGCGCCCCGAGCTCACCCGGTTGGCGCCGGGAGTGGCGCTGTCGCAGGGTGAGGTGGTCCTCGACAAGGGGGCGCGGCCCGCGACGGATCCCGTGCTGCTCCTGCGCGCCGCCGCCGAGGCAGCCACCCGTGACGTCGTCCTGGCGCCGCCGACGGCCGCGCGGCTGGTCCGCGAGTGCCCGCCGCTGCCGGTGCCGTGGCCCGACGAGGCCCGCCAGCAGATGGTCCGCCTGCTCGCGGCCGGCCACGGCCTGCTGCCGGTGTGGGAGACCCTCGACGAGACCGGTGCGCTCGCGATGATCCTTCCCGAGTGGGAACGGATCCGGTTGCTGCCCCACGCCTCGGTGATCCACCGCTTCACCGTCGACCGCCACGTGGTCGAGACCTGCGTCGAAGCGGCGTCCTTGATCCGAGGCGTCGGACGCCCCGACGTCCTGGTGGTCGCGGCCCTGCTGCACGACATCGGGAAGGGCGACCTGACCGAGCACAGCGTCGCCGGCGCCCCGATCGCACGCGAGATCGCGGCCCGGATGGGCTTCGACGACGACGAGGTCGACCTGATCAGCCAGCTGGTCCGCTGGCACCTGCTGCTCGCCGACATCGCGACCACCCGCGACCCCGACGACCCGGCCACCCTTGACGCGCTCACCGAACACATCCGGACCCCCGAGGCGCTCGCCCTCCTCACCGCGCTGACCGAGGCCGACGCGAAGGCGGCGTCGCCGAAGGCCTGGTCGTCGTGGCGGGCCGGACTGATCCTCGACCTGTCCCGTCGGGCCCGTGCCTCGCTGGAGCAGGGGAGCGTGCCGCCCGCCTTCCGGGTCGAGGAGATCGAGATCCCGGCCGCCGCCACCCGCGGCGAGCTCTCCATCTCGATCGAGGCCGTCGCCGACGGTTCCCGTGTCACCACCGTCGGTCCGGACCGCGTCGGACTGCTGGCCAGTGTCGCGGCGACCTTCGCGTTGCGCCGCGTCCCCATTCGGGCCGCCCGGATCTGGTCGCAGGGGGAGTACGGCGTGTCGGTGTGGGACGTCGCCGACGAGTTCCTCAACGCCGGCGCACTGCGCGACCAGTACGACGCGATCTCGGAGGGCCGCGTCGACGTCGCCGCTCGACTGGCCCCGCGACCTCCGTCGCCGGGCGAGCTCGCGCCCACGGTCGTCGTACGACCGGAAGCGAGCGACCACGCCACCGTCATCGAGGTGCGCGCCGCCGATCGGCTCGGCGTCGTGTTCCAGGTGAGCTCGGCCCTGGCCGCCATGGAGGTGACGGTGCGCTCGGCGCACGTGTCGACCCTCGGCCCGCAGGCCGTCGACGTGTTCTACGTGCAGGAGGCGTCGGCCGGCGCACTGTCGGAGACCCGGTCCGCCGAAGCAGCCCACGCGGTGCGGGCCGCGATCACCGGCGCCTGATCCGCGCCGTCCCCTTCACGAGGTCGACCTCGACCGGACGGTCGTCGTCATCGGGGTTGGGAATGACGGCGCCCTGGTTGTTGTGCGACTTCAGGTCGCGGTCGGCGCGGGCCCGGGCCGGGTCGAAGACGTCGATGAAGCTGCCCAGGCCGTCGGCGACCCCGCCGCCGATTCCGCTGTCGGAACGCAGGATCCGGTGGCCCGCCGCGATCACCAGCACCAGGACCAGGAGCCCGGCGATGGTGAAGACGACGATGGTCATGCCAGCGAGTGTAGGAGCCTGATCTAGAGTGGTTTCCGGCCAGCGACGGCCGTTCCGGCTCATTTCCCGTCTCCGCGAGGACCCGCTCTTGTTCGCCACACTGTCCGACCGCCTCACCGCGACCTTCAAGAACCTCCGCGGCAAGGGCCGGCTCTCCGAGGCCGACATCGACGCCACCGCCCGGGAGATCCGGATCGCGCTGCTCGAGGCCGACGTCGCCCTGCCCGTGGTCAAGGACTTCGTGGCGGCGATCAAGGAGCGCGCCCGCGGTGAAGAGGTCAGCGGTGCGCTGAACCCGGCGCAGCAGGTCGTCAAGATCGTCAACGAGGAACTGGTCCAGATCCTCGGCGGCGAGACCCGCCGCCTGCGCTACGCCAAGACCGGACCGACCGTGATCATGCTCGCCGGTCTCCAGGGTGCCGGCAAGACCACGCTGGCCGCGAAGCTCGCGCTGTGGCTCAAGGAGCAGGGCAAGACCCCGCTCCTCGTGGCCTGCGACCTGCAGCGCCCCAATGCCGTCCAGCAGCTCCAGGTCAACGGCGAGAAGGTCGGCGTCCCGGTGTTCGCGCCCGAGGCCGGCAACGGCGTCGGTGACCCCGTGTCCGTCGCACGCGCCTCGATCGAGGAGGCCAAGCGCAAGCTGCACGACGTCGTGATCGTCGACACCGCAGGTCGCCTCGGTGTCGACAGCGAGATGATGGCGCAGGCCATCGGCATTCGCGATGCCGTCCAGCCCGACGAGACCCTGTTCGTCGTCGACGCGATGATCGGCCAGGACGCCCTGACCACCGCGCAGGCGTTCCTCGACGGGGTCGGGTACGACGGCGTCGTGCTCACCAAGCTCGACGGTGACGCCCGCGGTGGTGCCGCGCTGTCGATCCGCCACGTGACCGGCCGCCCGGTCATGTTCGCCTCGACCGGCGAGAAGCTCACCGACTTCGACGTCTTCCACCCCGACCGGATGGCCTCGCGCATCCTCGACATGGGTGACGTCCTCACCCTGATCGAGCAGGCGGAGAAGGCCTTCGACCAGGAGGAGGCGCTCAAGGCTGCGCAGAAGCTCAGCGACGGCGACTTCACCCTCGACGACTTCCTGTCGCAGATGCAGCAGCTGAAGAAGCTGGGCTCGATGACCAGCATCCTCAAGATGCTCCCCGGCATGGGCCAGATCCGCGAGCAGCTCGACAACTTCGACGAGCGCGAGATCGACCGGGTCGAGGCGATCATCCGGTCGATGACTCCGGCCGAGCGTGCCAACCCGAAGGTCATCGACGGCTCCCGCCGCGCCCGGATCGCGAAGGGTTCGGGCCGCACCGTCACCGACGTCAACGGTCTCGTCGACCGCTTCTTCGAGGCCCGCAAGATGATGATGCAGATGGCTCGCGGTGGCGGCATGCCCGGAATGCCGGGGATGCCCGGCATGGGCGCCGGTGCGGGCAGCAAGCGCGTCACGGCCAAGCAGAAGGCGAAGACCAAGGCCAAGGGCGGCCAGCGCAAGTCCGGCAACCCGGCCAAGGCCGCGCAGGAGGCTGCCGCCGCCAAGGTGAAGGCGGCCGAGGCCAAGCCGAACCCGTTCGGCATCGGTGAGGACATCGACTACGAAGCGGCTGCCGCCCAGCTGGAGCTCCCCAAGGACTTCTC
>NZ_JBMCZA010000078.1:6374-6572 GCF_048654705.1 Nocardioides sp. CPCC 206348 | reverse complement strand
AACCTCGAGCGTCACCTCGCCAAGGTCCACGGCGGCACCGCCGGGGCGGACGAGTCCCGCTGGGGAGGGCCTGAGCGCATCGGCTCGCGCTGGCTGCTCGGCCTGGCGTTGGTCGTCGCCGCAGCCGCCGCCGGGTTCACCGTGTCGTCGGGGAAGCAGGACGACCGGGTCGTCCTCGGGGCGATCGGCGTGCTGGCC
>NZ_JBMCZA010000078.1:0-6307 GCF_048654705.1 Nocardioides sp. CPCC 206348 | reverse complement strand
GGCGCCGTGCTCCGTCATTCCCTCGGCCTGGGCCGCCGCCGGCTCCGTCCGGTGGACCGGGTCGTCCTGGGCAGCGCCTGGGAGGGCCGCCCGTCAGCCGTCTCCGGGCACGACGCCAGCTACGAGAGCGTGGACGTGCGCGTCGGCACGTACCTCCAGCTGTGCGCCGGACGACGCCGGATCACGGTCCACTGCCGCAACGCCGGCGTGGTGCGGACGACCTGGGCCGGCTGGGAGCAGGGCCGCAAGCGCAAGCGCCTCGACATCACCCTCGACGCGGCCGAGTTCGTCGCGCTGCAGCTCGCGCTCTGGGAGCTCGGCGTCCTGGCTCCCCGCGCGGCCGGTGGGGGAGACGGGGATCTCCCGTGACCTCGACCCTCATCGTCGACGGCGCCAACGTCGTGGGTGCCCGGCCGGACGGTTGGTGGAAGGACCGCGCCGGCGCGGCCCTGCGGCTGCACGACGAGCTGCTCGTCGCGGACATCGAGTACGACGTCGTCGTACTCGTGCTCGAAGGGCAGGCCAAGGGCGGCGTGCGCGCCGGCCGCGACGCCCACGTGCGCACCGTCCATGCTCCGAAGGACGGCGACGCCACGATCGTCGAGGAGGCTCGCAAGGCCGTCGAGAAGGCCGCCGCGAAGGGCGGCCGGGTCGTGGTGGTGACAGCCGACCGCGCCCTCGACGCCCGCGTGCACGGCGCGGGCGCCACGACGCTCTCACCCACGTGGCTGCTCTCACGCCTCTGACACGCGTCTCGGATTGGTAGCGTCGGCAAGGTGAGCGCGCTGAGGTTCTCCGGTCCGGTCCTGCCCGACGGCGACGTACGGGAGGTGTTCGTCCTCGACGGCACCATCACCTACGAGCGGCCGGCAGGCGCGGAGTCGGTCGGCGAAGGCTGGATCGTGCCCGGGCTGGTCGACGCCCACAACCACCTCGGGCTCGAGGACGGGGGAGCGGTCTCCGACGAGGCGATCGAGGAGCAGGCGCTGGCCGACCGGGCCAACGGCGTCCTCCTGCTCCGGGACTGCGGGTCACCCGCCGACACGCGCTGGGTGCACGGGCGCGAGGACCTGCCGCGACTGATCCGCTGCGGACGCCACGTCGCGCGCACGCGGCGCTACATCCAGAACTACGGCGCGGAGGTCGAGCCCGACGGCCTGCCGGGCATCGTGGGGGAGCAGGCGCAGGCCGGGGACGGGTGGGTGAAGCTGGTCGGTGACTGGATCTCCCGTGATGCCGGGGACCTGGTGCCGTCCTTCCCCGATGACGCCGTCGCTGCCGCCATCGGGGTTGCGCACGCGCACGGCGCGAAGGTGACCGCCCACTGCTTCGGCGAAGCGTCCCTGTCACCCCTGCTCGACGCCGGCATCGACTGCATCGAGCACGGCACCGGGCTCACCGAGGCGCACATCGCCCAGATGGTCGCCAACGGTGTCGCGCTGGTGCCGACGGTCCTGCAGACCGACAAGTTCCCCGGGTTCGCCGACGCCGGACGCAGCAAGTTCCCGACGTACGCCGCCACGATGGAGTCCCTCCACCGCTCTCGCCGCGACGTCCTCATGAAGGCGTACGACGCCGGGGTGGCCCTCTACGTCGGTAGCGATGGTGGCGGGTCGACCCGCCACGGAGTGCTGCACGAAGAGATCCGCGCGATGGTGGAGATGGGCCTGCCGGCCGAGTACGTCCTGGGCGCCGCGTCGTGGCGCGGCCGGGCCTGGCTCGGCTGGAACCCCGGACTCGACGAGGGCGACCCCGCCGACTTCGTGGTCTACCCGCGCGACCCGGTCGCGGACCTGTCGGTGCTCGCCGAGCCGTCGTACGTCGTCCTGCGGGGCAAGGTCGTCAGCTGACCCCTTCGGGCAATGATCCGATCGGGATGTATCAGGGCGGCGGGTAGCGCCTCCTCACGGTGAGTGGCACAAGTCACTCCCGTCCCTGGAGGAGATCACCATGCCCAGCTTTCCCGACAACCTGGCCCACCCGTCCGGTGTCCCGCTCTCGCTGAACCCGGACCGCGTCCTGCTCGCGCCGCGGTCCACGCCCGTGGCCGGCGGCCAGGGCGACGTACTCGCTTCCCTCGGGCTCGTTGCCGAGGGCGGCGAAGGCGCCGCCGAACGTGCGGTGGCGGATGCCTCCGAAGGCGCCGTTGCCGACAAGCAGCCCGTCAACGCGGGACAGGACTTCGTGTTCGCTCGGACCGCGGACGGTTCGGCCGTCGACACGGACGCCCTCGACGCGGCGACCAGCGGTGGCTCGGTCGCCTGGTCCTCGCCGGTCTACACCGCAGACTTCGGTGCCGGCGCCGAGGAGCTCTCCCCGGCCGCGGACGCCGTCGTCCTGCTGGACGCCGACGTGGCGACCCCCGAGGACCTGGCTGCGGTCGAGGCCCTCGGCCTCGAGCGCGACGAGGTCCGTTCGTCGCTGCTCGGCGAGCTCGACTACTTCAAGGTCGTGGACCCGGCGGCGACGCCGGCGTACGACCTGCCGGAGCGGATCACCGCCGCGCTCGGCCGCGAGGTGGAGGTGCGTCTGGAATGGGTGCCGCTGCGCGTCCCGGTCGCCCACACCCCCAACGACCCGATGTACGTCGACCAGTGGAACCTGCGCCAGATCGGCGCTGGTGGCACGGGGACGTCCGGCTGGGACCTGACCATGGGTTCGTCCGCCGTCACCGTCGCCATCCTCGACGAGGGTGTCGAGCTGGGGCACCCCGACCTGGTCGGCGCGTTCCTGCACAACGGCATCAACCTCGGCACGATGTCGGGCACGGGTGCTCCCACCGGCAACCACGGCACGCCCTGCGCGGGCATCGTTGCCGCGCGGACGGGCAACGCGGTCGGGGTGGCCGGTCTCGCCGGCGGCTGCCGCCTGCTGCCGATCGCCTTCGACCGGTGGACCGACACCGAGGTCGCGGCGGGTCTTCGCTACGCCCGGCTCCAGGGTGCCCAGGTGGTCTCGATGAGCTTCGGGTGGAACGCCTGGAGCCACGCGGTCATCGATCCGGCGATCCAGGAGGCCCACAACGCAGGCATGATCATGTGCGTCGCCACGCACAACCAGAACACCCTCAACGGCATCACCTACCCGGCGACCAACCCGTTGGTCATCGCGGTCGGCGCCAGCGACCAGGCCGACAACCGGAAGTCGCCGAGCAGCCCGGACGGAGAGGGCTGGGGGTCCAACTACGGCCCGCAGATGTCGGTCGTCGCTCCCGGCGTCCGGATCCCGAGCACGGACCGCCTGGGCAGCAGCGGCTACACCGGCACGGCCTACACGGGCACCTTCAACGGGACCTCTGCGGCGACCCCGCACGTCGCGGCCCTGGCGGCGCTGATCCGTTCGCGGAACTCCTCGCTCAGCAACGTGGCGGTCCGCAACATCATCGAGAAGACCGCGGCCAAGGTCGGCACCGTGCCCTACGCCAACGTGTCCGGCCACCCGAACGGCACCTGGAACAACCAGATGGGCTACGGCCGGATCGACGTGCACGCCGCCCTGATCGCCGCTCGCCGTGTGGTCAAGCGGTACTTCGAGAACGACCTCGTCAAGCACGTGCGCGACAACGTGCTCATCGAGAAGCGCGTCAAGGAGATCCGCGAGATCGACGACTACAAGATCGCCGGCCGCGAGATCGACGACATCTTCAACCCCGGCGAGATCCTCGTGAACCCGGTGCTCGACGAGGTCGACGGCATGAAGGAGGTCCTCGAGCGCCTGGACCGGATCGAGAAGCGCGTGGGCAGCCTCGGCAGCCCGTTCGTCGAGGCCGAGGACCGGCCGGACGTGTCGAGCGAAGTGGTCGAGGCGGCCCTCGCCTCGTCCAACGGCAACGGACCGTCGTGATCCTGGTCCTTGCCTCCCAGCAGGACCCCGGCGCGGCAGCGCTGGCCGCGGGGTGGGCGGGCGCACGCCTGCTCACCCCGGCGGACCTGTCGCTGCCGGGCTGGGCGCTGGCTGCCGGCCCGTCCTCCGGGGCGGGCCCGGCTGCCGGCCGTGGGGTCGCTGACGGCGAACCGTTCGCGACCGGACGGGTGCGCTGCCTGGTCAGCCTGCTCGCGAACGTGGAGGCCGGTGAACTCACCTGGATCGCCCCGGAGCACCAGGAGTACGTCGCCTCGGAGATGACGTCCTTCCTGGGGCACTGGCTCACGACCCTCGAACAGCGCTGCCTGGTCGCGCCGTCGTACGCGAGCCTGGCGGGGCCTTGCCCGCCCGCCGCGGCGTGGGCCGCGGCCGCGGGGCTGCCCCTTGTCACCGACGAGGACACGGACTCCCCGCGAGTGCTGGTGACCATCGTCGGCGACCGGGTCTTCCGCGTCGGTGGACCGGCCACCTGCGACATCGATGAGGCACTGGCGCGGCACCTCACCACCATGGCTGCGTCGTACGACGTCCCACTCCTCTCGGCCGTGGTCGCTCGCCGCACCGCCACGGCGCCGCCGCACCTGGAGGCCGTTCTTCCGGCGCCGGTGGTGCGCACCGCCGGGGTGCGGTCGGCCGTGCGTGCCCTGGTCGAGGAGGTGGCGCCGTGATCGTGCTCTACGGGCTGCGCTCGGACGCGCCCCTCGAGAACGTCCGCCAGCTGCTGGCCGACCGCGGCACCCCTCACCTGTTCCTCGACCAGGCCTCCTGCACCCGGGTCACGGTGCAGCCGGTCGGCGCGCGGCTCGCGCTCCGGGTCGGCGACCTCGAGGTCCCGGTGCAGAACCTGCGCGGCGTGTACCTCCGCTCCTATGACCTCGGCGACGCCGTCGATGCTGCCGAGCGCGACCGTCTCGCCCGGCTGTCCTTCGGGCTGCGGGAGTGGGCCGAGGCGGTGCCCGGCCACGTGCGGGTGGTCAACCGGCCCTCGGCGGGACTCAGCAACCACTCGAAGCCACGCCAGTCCGCCGTGATCGAGCGGCTCGGGTTCGCCGTGCCCGAGACCCTGCTCACCACGGATCCGGACGCCGCGCAGGCGTTCGTCGCCCAGCACGGGCGGGTGATCGTGAAGTCGATCAGCGGGACCCGCAGCATCGTCCGGATCGTGGGGCCAGACGACGACCTCGGCGCCGTGCGCTGGTGCCCCACCCAGTTCCAGCGGTTCGTGGCCGGCGTGGAGTATCGCGTCCACGTCGTGGGCCAACGGCTGTTCGCCCACCGGATCCGTTCGCAGTCCGTCGACTACCGCTACGGCGGGTTCACCCTCGAACCCGCGGACCTCCCCGCCCCCGTCGCGGCGCGTTGCCACGCCCTCGCGCGGGCCCTGGGACTGGAGCTGGCCGGCATCGACCTCCGCTTCGGGAGCGACGGTCGCTGGTACTGCTGGGAGGCCAACACCTCACCGGCGTACACGAGCTTCGACGGGCCCGACCGCGAGATCGCTTCCGCCCTGGCCGACCACCTGTCAGCCGATTCGTGAAGGCCGCCGGTCATCTGGCAGACTTGGTGGCTGAGTTCTGCGACGTCGGTCCCTCTCAACCGCCATCGTGGAACCCATCCGAGTCCGGGCCCCGGTGTCCCCACCTGGTAGCCCGTGCCTCACCCACCACAAATCGTCAAGGAGACACCACAAACGTGGCCGTCAAGATTCGTTTGAAGCGCCTGGGCAAGGTCCGGGTTCCGCAGTACCGCATCGTCATCGTCGACTCGCGCAAGAAGCGCGACGGCGCCGTGATCGAGGAGATCGGCAAGTACCACCCCAAGGAGGACCCGTCGTTCATCGACGTCGTCTCCGACCGGGCGCAGTACTGGCTGGGTGTCGGCGCGCAGCCGACCGAGGCCGTCGAGGTCCTGCTCAAGATCACCGGTGACTGGCAGAAGTTCAAGGGCATTGACGGCGCCGAGGGCACCCTCAAGGTGAAGGAAGCCAAGCGCGCCAAGCTCGACATCTTCAACGAGGCCCTCAAGGAGGTCGCCAGCGAGCCCAAGGCCGCTGCCACGACTGCCAAGAAGAAGGCTGCGAAGAAGGACGACAAGGTCGAGGAGAAGGTCGAGGAGGCCGCCGCCGAGGCGCCCGCCGAGACTCCTGCCGAGGCCCCCGCCGAGGAAGCTCCGGCCGCTGACGCTGCCGAAGCCACCACCGAGGCCTGAGCAGATGCTCGCCGACGCGCTGGAGCACCTCGTCCGCGGAGTGGTCGACCACCCCGATGACGTCGTCGTGCGCGACAAGCAGCTGCGCCGTGGTTCGGTGCTCGAGGTCCGGGTTCACCCCGACGACCTCGGCAAGGTGATCGGCCGGAGCGGTCGCACCGCGACTGCCTTCCGCACGGTCATCTCCGCGCTCTCCGGCAACAGCGGCACCCGGGTCGACTTCGTCGACACCGAC
>NZ_JBMCZA010000077.1:594-876 GCF_048654705.1 Nocardioides sp. CPCC 206348 | reverse complement strand
ATCTTCAGCCCGACCGACCCGAGCCTTGCCCTCCTCGCAGTTCGCGGCAAGGCCGGCAAGGTTCCCGACGCTGCCTTCGCGCCGGCGTTCAAGGTCACGCGGGCCGCGATCCGTGCCGCCAAGCCCCTCGGTGCCCGGCTTGCCGCCACGTCGCCGGGCCTGCCGCCGCGTCGTCGTGACACCGCGGACGACGAGTACCTGTGGAACCAGGGGCCGACCCAGGGCCTGGGCAAGGTCGTCTTCCACGACTGGCGTGCGGTGTACGCCGACTGGGCGACCCTG
>NZ_JBMCZA010000077.1:0-445 GCF_048654705.1 Nocardioides sp. CPCC 206348 | reverse complement strand
ATCTTCGAGGTGCTGGTCGGCGACGTCTCGGCCCACGCGCTGAACCTCACGAGGAAGCCGTCGCTGACCAAGGCCCAGGTGAAGGGTGCCAACGCGATCCAGCGTCGGCCGGTCTTCGACGAGGAGCGCTCTGCCCGGGTCTGGGCCGATGCCCGTTCGACCGCCGGCGCCTACTCGATGAACCCGTGAGGACCCCCTGACCGGGCGCAAGGCTGGACGGCATGGGTCAGCAGCCTGTCGGGTCGGCGACAGGCGGGTGAAGTCTCGGTACTTCGGCTTCCACGAGGCAGACCACGCCCCTGGTCACGCCTAGCCTCGCCGGGTGGAATCGTCCCGGTCCGCCCGTCGTCTGGTCCTCGCCCTCGCCGTAGGTGTGGGGCTGTGGTGCGCGTTGCTGGCCTGGCGGTGGGACTGGTTCATCGACCTGCGCGTCTACGAGCTCGGC
>NZ_JBMCZA010000076.1:0-1365 GCF_048654705.1 Nocardioides sp. CPCC 206348 | reverse complement strand
ACCGGCGTCGCCGGGGCCTGTACGGCGAGCGCCGCGGCGAGCGCGTCCATGAACGCCACCTCGCCCTCGGCACCGGGCTGCGCGTCACCGGGCTGGCCACTCGGAGTCCCGGTCGTCGTACCCACCTCGACAGGGGCGGGGGCCAGGAGGCCGGGCAGGAAGGGCGCAATGCTCATCAGTCGTTCACCATCGCCATCACGTTGCGGACGTAGTTCTGGGTCTCGCGGTACGGCGGAACACCGTCGTACCGGGCCACGGCACCCGGCCCGGCGTTGTACGCCGCGAGCGCCAGGTCGGTCTGGCCGAACCGGTCGATCAGGGACCTCAGCAGGCGGGCGGCGCCGTCGATGGCCTGGGCCGGGTCGAACGGGTTCTCCACGCCGAGGCCGCGGGCGGTGCCGGGCATCAGCTGCATCAGCCCCTGCGCGCCGGCCGGGCTGACGGCCCTGGGGTTGAAGCCGGACTCCTGCTTGGCGACCGCGGCGAGGAGTTCGCCGGGGACGCCGGTCCGGGCCGCTGCGGCATTGATCAGGCCGGCGTACGGCGTCCCCTCCGACACCCTCGCGGCGGCACCACGCGCCGGCGTGTTCGCGGCGGAAGCGCCGTCCGGGAGGATCCGGCGGATCACGTCGGGCGTGGACGGTACGTCGACGATGCGGATGTCCAGCCCGGTGCGCGGGGCCTCGATCATCTTGCCGTCGCCGATGTAGATCGCGATGTGGTCGACGCCGTTGTTGCGACTGGAGTTGTCCCACGCGATCAGGTCACCGGGCTTCGCGTCCGCCATGCTCGCGACGGGCCGACCCGCCTGCGCCTGCTGGTTGGACACGCGCGGCAGGTCGTAGCCCAGGTTGCGGTAGACGACCTTCACGAGGCCGGAGCAGTCCATCCCCTTCTCGGGGTTGGTGCCACCCCAGACGTAGGGGAGACCGAGGTACTTCTTCGCCTCGGCGACCACGTCGTCGCCACCGACGCCGGCAGCATCGGCCGGCGTCCCGCCAGCGGCCGATGCCGTCACGGTCTCGGTCGTGAGCTGGTTCGCGAAGCCGGTCGCGGACGTCGGCGCGGTGGCGAACTGTGCGAGCCGCGCCTGGATCTGGCCGATCCGGGCGGTGACGTTGTCGATGCTCATGCGACACCCCCGTGGGAGCGCGACCAGCGCTGGGCAGCCAGGTCGTCGGCCTCGCGGTCCGCCTTCCGGCCTGCTTCGGTACGACGACGGGTGGCCCGCTGCTCGAGGAGGTGCTCGACAGCGGCGAGCCGTGCACGGTCGCTGATCCATCGGGCTCGGGCCTCGGCGGAGACCACGGCAGCCGTCTCCGCGTCGCCGCGGGTCTCCTGGATCAGCGCGCCGAGGTGGGTCAG
>NZ_JBMCZA010000075.1:11002-19288 GCF_048654705.1 Nocardioides sp. CPCC 206348 | reverse complement strand
GCCCAGCAGCAGACCCCTCCCGGGTTGACCGGCGAGATGCGTCCGGTGCCGGACCATGGTGAGCAGAGCTATGTCGGGCACGCACGGCTGACCGGTCAGGTCGCCCTCGTCACCGGTGGTGACTCCGGAATCGGACGGGCGGTGGCGCTGGCCTACGCCCGCGAGGGTGCCGACGTCGCCTTCACCCACCTCCCGGAGGAGCAGGTCGACGCCGACGCCACGACCGCCCTGGTGGAGGCTGCCGGCCGGCGAGCCCTGCCGCTGGAGCTCGACCTCACCGATCGTCTGGCGTGTGACGCCGCCGTGCAGCGCACGGTCGACGGCCTGGGTGCGCTCGACATCCTCGTGAACAACGCGGGGTACCAGATGGCGCGCGATCACGCGGTCGACGACCTGAGTGACGACCGCATCGACCGGACCTTCAAGACCAATCTGTACGCGTTGCTGTGGCTGACGCGGGCCGCGGCGCCCCACCTGCGAAAGCGGCCGGGCTGCATCATCAACAACGCGTCGATCCAGGCCTTCGAGCCCTCGACCACGCTGCTGGACTACGCCGCGTCCAAGGCCGCGATCAACAACCTCACCGTCAATCTCGCTGCCTCGCTGGGCGGCGACGGGATCCGCGTCAACGCGGTCGCGCCGGGCCCCATCTGGACCCCGCTGCAGCCGGCAACCCAGGAGCCGGAGAAGGTCGAGCAGTTCGGGGCCGACACCCCGCTCGGCCGGGCCGGCCAGCCGGCCGAGGTGGCGCCGGCCTTCGTGTTCCTCGCCTCGCCCGCGGAGGCGTCGTACGTCTCGGGAACGGTCCTCGGCGTGACCGGCGGCAAGGCGGTCTTCTGAGTCGTCGGCCCCTCACCAGCCCCTCGCCAGCTCCGCCCCTGACCTCGCCGAAAATCACTCTTGTGTGGTTGGTGGAGGTTCGCAATAGTTGGTCCTGCAAATGTCCCTGTGGTCCACGTCCGGCCTCCTTGCGGTGGTTGTGGTGGCGCTGCGGGCATTCGCGGACATACGGGGGGCCGACAGGTGCGGCACCAAGCACAGTGGTGATGGCTGCGAATGAGGGGGAGTGTGGCGATGGAGCCCGAAAACCTGGACGCTGGTGATGTTCGCCAGACCGGCCGGTTCGTCTATCACGTGGCAGGCCAGCGATGGGAGTGGGACGACGACGTCTTCGCCATCCACGGCTATGCACCGGGTGAGGTGGAGCCGACGACGGACCTGATCATGCGGCACAAGCATGAACAGGATCGCGAACGCGTGGAGGAGACGCTCCACGACGCGACCGAGAACGGCGAACCGTTCAACATCTACTACCGGATCCTCGCTCGCGACGAGGAGCGGCGCGTCGTCCTCGTCGGCGAGGGCGAGTACGACGAGGGCCGGACCCCCGTCGGCAAGGTCGACCGACTGGTGGGCTTCTACCTGGACCTCACGCCGGAGATGGACGCCGCGTCGAGCGAGGCCGCGGCCGTCGCCGTGGCTGCTGCTGCCGAGCACCGGGAGACCATCGAGCAGGCCAAGGGCATCCTCATGCTCGGCTACGGCCTCGACGCCGACGCGGCGTTCGCGATGCTGAAGTGGTGGTCGCGCAACAGGAACGTGAAGGTGCGGGAGATCGCCGGACGGCTGATCATGGTGGCCCGGGAGGGACATGTCAGCCACCCTGGTCTGCGCCGGTTGCTGGACGCGCTGCTCGACGATCTCACCGCTGGTCGGTCGCAGTAACTCAGTCGAGGATCGCGGTGCCGATCAGCCACAGCACGACGAGCACCAGCAACAGAACGGCGACGAAACCCGCCACCATCTGAAGCCGCCTGAACTCGGGCTGTCTGTTCGTCTGGCTGTTCACGGCAAATGCCTCCTCGGGCTGTGTGCCTGCGTCCATCCATTCCGTGCAGTACCCGGGCGTTGTGGTCTCACCCGGGTGCGTCAGCGGTTGCGTTCCCGGGTTGCCCGACGGGTTGCATCGTGGCGCCCGGGGTACCGGCGGTTCATGACCGGCTCTGCTGCGGCCCAGTTCGCCGCGGCGGCGGTCGCGCTGGCTTTCATCGCGTTGTGGGCCGTGGTTCCGCTCTCAGGGCGGAGCCACGAACGATGAGATGGCCCCGGCGTACGACCGTCGTCGCGGTCTGGCTGGTCCAGGCCGCGGTGCTCGTCGGCTGCTCGTTGGTCGACGAACCGGACCCGGCGGAGTGGGACGCACAGGCGGGGAAGGCACTGCAGGACGCCGCCAGTGAGGTGCGCACCACCCGCCTCGCGCTGGACACGGCAGCAGACGAGCGGTCCTGGTCGTCGTACACGACCGTGCTGGTGGTGCAGGCCGAGGACGGCGTCGCCACGGTGGCCGACGACCTCGCCGTGGTCCAGGTCCCACCCGGCCGCCAACAGCGGGCCGACGAGGTGGAACGCCTGATCGACGGCGCGGTGGCCGCCGTCCGCGAGGCGCGTTCGCTCGCGCTCCGGGGGACGTACGACGACCCGGACGTCGTCGACCAGCTCGACCGCCTCGCGGGTGACCTGGAACAAGCTGCCGGGCAGGGATGAGCACCGGTGAAGCGCTACTTCGCCGTCCTGCTGGGCGTGCTGACCGCGATCGGTGGCTTCGTCGACATCGGCGACCTCGTCACCAACGCCCAGGTCGGTGCCCGGTTCGGCTGGTCGCTCGTCTGGGTGGTGCTGGTGGGTGTCATCGGGATCTGTGTCTTCGCCGAGATGTCGGGCCGCATCGCCGCGGTGAGCCACCGGGCGACGTTCGACCTGGTCCGTGAGCGGCTCGGACCACGCGTCGGGTTCCTCAACCTGCTCGGGTCGATGCTGGTCACCCTCCTCACCTTCATCGCCGAGATCGGCGGCGTCGCCCTCGCGTTGCAGCTGGTGACGTCGGTGCACCACGTGCTGCTCGTCCCGTTCGTCGCGGCCGCGGTGTGGATCGTGTTGTGGCGGGCCCGGTTCTCCTCGATCGAGAACGTGCTGGGGCTGCTCGGCCTGGCACTGCTCGGCTTCGCCGTCGCCCTGTGGCAGCTGGGACCGGACTGGGGCGAGCTGGTCGCGACCCTGTCGCCGGGGGAGAAGCCGGGCGCCGAGTCGTGGGCGACCTACGCGTACTTCGGCGTGGCGCTGTTCGGTGCGGCGATGACGCCCTACGAGGTGTTCTTCTTCTCCAGCGGTGGTGTCGAGGAACGCTGGACCAGCAAGGACATCGGCGTGATGCGGGCCAACGTCTTCATCGGCTTCCCGCTGGGCGGCCTGCTGTCGGTGGCGATCGCGGGGTGCGCGGCGGTCGTGTTCCTGCCCCAGGGCATCGCGGTCGAGACCCTCGGGCAGGTGGGTCTGCCCGTCGCGGTCGCCCTCGGGAAGGTGGGGCTCGCGGTCGTCGTCCTCGGCTTCTTCGCCGCGACCTTCGGCGCCGCGTGCGAGACGGGTCTCTCCACCGGCTACAGCCTGGCCCAGTACATCGGCATCCCGTGGGGCAAGTACCTCCGTCCGGACCGGGCGGCCGGCTTCCAGGTGATCGTGCTGGTGGTCACGCTGATCGCTGCCGGCGTCCTGCTGACCGGTGTCGATCCGATCCTCGTCACCGAGATCTCGGTGGTGTTCTCGGCCATCGCACTGCCGCTGACGTACTTCCCGATCCTCGTCGTGGCCAACGATCCTGACTACCTCGGCGACCACCGCAACGGGCGGCTGGCGAACACGCTGGGTGTCGCCTATTTGTCGTTGATCGCCGTGGCGTCGCTCGCCGCGATTCCGTTGATGATCCTGACGTCGATGGGACAGGGCTGATGACGTACGACGCCGCGCTGCACCTCCTCGACCGCCAGATCGTCGACAGCGACGGTCGGCTCGTCGCCAAGGTCGACGACGTCGAGCTCACGTGGCGCGAGGACGGGACGATCAACCCGACCGGCCTGCTCGTCGGCCTGCCGGCCCTCCTGCCGCGCCTCGGCGGCTGGTGGGGAGACCGGTTGATGCGCCTGGTCGTCGAGATCCGCTGGATCGCGGAGGAGCGGGGCCGGCCGCTCGTGATCGACTTCGACCTGGTCGACGGGCTGACCAGCGAGGTGCGCCTCTCCTGCTCCGCCGAAGGCCTGCTCCGGCGCCTGCCGGAGGACCGTGACGACGACACCTGCCGGCTCGGCGACCTGCTCGGCCTGCCCGTGCGTTGCGCGGCACTACCCGCGAGGTCGAAGGTGCTCGACGCGCGGATCTCCGGGCGACCGGGGGAGCGCGGTGAACACCGACTGGCGGCGCTGGTCGTCGGGCCCGGCCGACCGGGTGGGTTGCTGGGCTACGACCGTCGGGGCGAGCCCGGGCCGGCCGTCGTGGCCGCGGTGGTGCGCTGGTTGCACCGCCATGCCCGGGCCGTCGACCTGGACGCGGCCGTGGAGATCGACCTGGTGGCCGGAGAGGTGCGGATCGGCGCCGGGGCGTCTGTCGAGCCGCTGGTCGGGTAGCGCAAGGGGAGGTCAACCCACGACGAGGAGGAGCCATGCCCGCCAAGAAGCACGGTCCCGGAATCACGAACCCCGACGTCTACGAGGAGCTCCGCGACGACGGCGCCAGCAAGGAGAAGGCCGCACGGATCTCGAACGCGATGAAGTCAGAGGGCGCCGCGAAGGTGGGCCGACGCGGCGGCCGGGCCGAGCCGTACGAGAAGTGGACGGTCAGCGCACTGCGCAAGCGGGCCGCGGAGCTGGGGGTGGAGGGCCGGTCCTACATGAAGAAGGCCCGGCTCATCTCCGCACTGCGGAACCACTGAGCCCTAGACCCAGCGCGAGAACCAGACCCGGTCCAGCCACTCGCTGTGGGTCAGCATCTGGTTCGTCCAGATCGGCCAGAACCACGCGAAGTTCACCAGGGTGAGGATCACGAACGCCCCGCCGACGATCACTCCGGTCGTACGACGCGCCGACGGCAGCCGGGAGGGCCCGATCAGGGTCCCGATGCTCAACGTCAGGGCGATCACCGTGAACGGGAGGATCGCGATCGCGTAGAAGAGGAAGATCGGCCGGTCGTCGTACAGGAGCCAGGGCAGCCAGGTCGACAGCGCACCGACCACGGCGACGCCGTACCTCCAGTCCCGGGCACCGATCCACATCACGACCGAGAACAGCAGGGCGAGCACGCCGCCCCACCACAGCACGGGCGTCGGGATGAGCAGCACCTGCTTGATGCAGTCGCTGTTGGCGGGGGCATCGCAGCCTGGCTCGCTCGGCGCGATGTCGTTGGTGACGGCCACCCCGACGGGCCGGTTGATCAGCAGCCAGCTCGACGGCTTCGACTCGTAGAAGTGGTCCGAGCAATTCAGGAAGTGGGTGTGGAACGTGTAGACGTCCTGGTGGTAGTACCAGAGCGAACGCAGCGACTGCCACGCCTCACCCAGGCCGTGGGCGTCCTTCTCGTCCGCCGTCGGCCACTTCTTCGACTTGTCGAGGTCGGTGGCGACGTAGGAGTCGTCGTCATCGGCGCAGTGGCCATGCCCCGTGTACTGGCGGTACTGCGTCGCGCTGAGGTGCTCCTCGTACTCGTTCGCGTGCACCAGCCAGCCGCCCCACGTCGCGATGTAGACGAGGGCTCCGACGACGACCAGGTGCAGGAAGGCCGGTACGCCGTCCGCGACGGCACCCTTCGCGATCGGCCACCGGATGCCGAGGGACCGGCGGGCACCCGCGCTCCAGATCCAGCACAGGACACCGAAGGCCGCCAGCGGGTAGAGCGCCGTCCACTTGGTGCCGATCGCCAGGCCGAAGCAGACGCCGGCGGCGAGCAGCCACGGCCGGAACAGGATCCGCGGACCCCACCCGGTCAGCTGGCCGTGGACGGCCTTGCGGGCCAGCCGCGCGCGGTGCCAGTCACGATCGGCGACCAGGCATGCGACGGCGCACAGCAGGAAGAGCGCCAGGAAGATGTCGAGCAGGGCCAGCCGGGACAGGACGAAGTGCAGTCCGTCGAGCATCAGGAGCAGGCCGGCGATGCAGCCCAGCACCGTGGAGCCCGTCATTCGTCGTACGAGGCGACACATGACGAGGACCATCAGCGCGCCGGCGACCGCGGAGGCGATCCGCCAGCCGAACGGGTCCATCCCGAAGGCCTTCTCGCCCAGGGCGATCAGCCACTTGCCGACGTCGGGGTGGACGGCGAGGGAGGGATCGCCGGTCCAGACGTCGTGCGCGTGCCCGGCGAGGATGTCGTCGTTGATCTCGTTCTTGGCGTTGCCGTCGACGTCGGTCAGGTACGTCTGGATGTAGCCGTTGTTGAGCAGCGACCACGCGTCCTTGGCGTAGTACGTCTCGTCGAACGCGAACCGGTCCGGATTGCCCAGGCCGACCAGGCGCAACCCGAAGGCCAGCAGGGTCAGGCCGATCGGCGCCAGCCAGCCGACCAGCTTGTCCTTGAGGGCGAGTCGCCGCAGCGGGTTGATCGCGCGTTCGACGGCGCGGGGCACGCGGGTCCCGGTGGCCGAGGTCGAGAGGCCGACGAGGCGCTCACGCCTGCGGGCCTTCTCGTCGACAGCGGTCACGGTCCGGAAGCCTACGCAAGCCACGGGAGGGGCGTTGGTCGAGGAGGTTGCGCAGCAACCGTCTCGAGACCATCTGCAAGGATCGGCGGGTGACTGGAGTCCTCGTGCTGGCAGGCACCCCGATCGGACAGGTCGGCGACGCACCGCCGCGGCTCGCAGCGGAACTGGCCGGCGCGGACGTCATCGCCGCCGAGGACACCCGCCGCCTGCGCCGCCTCGTCGCCGACCTCGGCATCGAGCTGAGCGGTCGCGTCGTGTCCTACTTCGAGGGCAACGAGGCGGCGCGTACGCCGACGCTGGTCGATGCGCTGATGGCGGGCGAGCGGGTGGTGCTGGTGACCGACGCGGGCATGCCGAGCGTCTCCGACCCCGGCTACCGACTGGTCGCCGCTGCGGTCGAGGCCGGCATCCGGGTGACCGCCGTGCCCGGACCGTCGGCCGTGCTGACCGCCCTTGCGGTCTCCGGCCTGCCGGTCGACCGGTTCTGCTTCGAGGGCTTCCTGCCGCGCAAGGCGGGCGAGCGCGCCCGTCGCCTGGCCGAGGTCGCCTCCGAGCAGCGCACCCTCGTCTACTTCGAGGCGCCGCACCGCACCGTCGCGGCTCTGGAGGCGATGCGTGACGCGTTCGGACCCGACCGCCCCGCGGCCGTCTGCCGTGAGCTCACCAAGACCTATGAAGAGGTACGACGCGGCCCGCTCGCCGAGCTGGTCGACTGGGCCAACGAGGGGATCCGCGGCGAGATCACCATCGTGGTCGCCGGTGTCGCGCCGGGGACCAGCGTGGCCACCGATCCCGACAGCCTGCGGGCAGCCGTCGCCGATCTCGAGGAAACCGGGATGCGCCGCAAGGACGCGATCGCTACGGTCGCCGTACAGGCGGGACTGCCGAAGCGCGAGGTCTACCAGGTGGTGCACATCGATGAGTGAGCCGGAACGTCCTCCGGTCCCCGAGGCGCTGCCGCACCCGGTCGTCGACAACCACTGCCACCTCGACATCGGCCGCAACGCCGAGCCGTGGGACACCGCCGAGGCGATCGCGGCGGCAGCGGCCGTCGGCGTACCCCGGATCGTTCAGATCGGGTGCGACCTGCCCGGCGCCCGGTGGGCGGTGAAGGCCGCTGCGGAGCATCCGGCGCTGGTCGCCGGCGTCGCCCTGCACCCGAATGAAGCGCCCCGGATCCTCGCGGACGGTGGACGCGCTGCGCTCGAAGCCGCGTGGGCCGAGATCGAGGAGCTGGCCGGCGCGCACGACAAGGTGCGTGCCGTGGGGGAGACCGGGCTCGATGCGTTCCGCACGGGGGAGGAGGGCCGCGCCGTCCAGGTGGAGTCCTTCCGGCGCCACATCGACCTCGCCAAGCGACTCGACAAGACCCTGGTCATCCACGACCGCGACACCCACGACGAGGTCCTGGAGGTCCTCGACAGCGAGGGTGTTCCCGACCGCTGGGTGATGCACTGCTTCTCCGGCGACGCCGACTTCGCCCGCGCCTGCCTGGACCGCGGGGCGCACCTGTCCTTCGCCGGCACGGTCACGTTCAAGAACGCCGAACCGTTGCGCGAGGCGTTGCGCCTGACGCCGGTCGACCGCGTCCTGGTCGAGACCGATGCGCCGTTCCTGACCCCGACGCCGTACCGCGGCCAGACCAACGCGTCGTACCTCATCCCGGTGACGCTGCGGGTGATGGCCGCTGAGCGTGGCGAGGACCTGGGCGAGCTCTGTGCGGCGATCGACGCGAACACCGAGAGGGCGTTCGGCGGGACCTGGTG
>NZ_JBMCZA010000075.1:209-10992 GCF_048654705.1 Nocardioides sp. CPCC 206348 | reverse complement strand
CCAGCCCGACCAGCCCGGTCAGCGCGGCAGGAAGCGGTTGCCGGCCTTGACCGTGTTGCGCTTGACCCGCTCGGCCATCCGGCCGAAGGTCGCTGCGACCGCGCCGTGGCTGGGTGGCGGGTCCAGGTCGACGGCGTCGCCGACACGCACCGTTCCGGCCGTGGCGACGTCGGCGTAGACGCCGAACCAGCGCTGGCCGTACGTCGACACCGACCGCATCACCGCGGGGTCGGCCGGGACCCCGGCCTGCTCCCGCAACGGCACCGTGCAGCGGATGGTCGGGACCTCGACCCGGATGCCCAGCTCGCCGGCCCGGAGCGTGCCGCCGATCCACTCCTGTTCGGCCAGGCCGTCCAGCGGGCTGTCGATGACGATGTTCGGGCGGAACCGCCGGACGTCGAAGTCGCCGCCGTGCGCGGCCATCGTGCGCAGGCTCGAGGTGGTCACGACGTGCAGCGGGTAGGCATCGGCGAAGATCCCGATCGGGGTCGCGTAGATCGCGAGCTCGGCCAGCATCTTCAGCGAGAACATCGAGTAGTCCGGCAGCGGCTCGTCGTCGGCGAGCCCGAACTGTTGGCGGATGTCCTTCTTGCTCGCGAGGACGCCGCGGTACGCCGCCTTGTCGTGCAGCGGCGGCAGCGGGACGAGCGCGACCCGCTTGCCCGTGAGCTCGCTCAGCCGGGCATTCATGGTCTCGGGGTCGGTGCTGGCGACCTCGGTGCCGTCCGGGAACGTGACGACCACGTCGGCCACGTCGCCGGGCCCGACGCCTGCTGCTGGCTCGTCGACGTACCGCGCCGTGCAGCCCAGCAGGAGGGGGAGCCGTCGTGCCGTCGTGACGGCGTTGAGCTCGAGGTCGCGGACCGCCCACATCCGGTCGGCGTGCGCGGCGCGCTCGTCGACGTACGACGACGTCACCGTCTCCCCGCCCATCGACTTCACGGGGTAGCGCCACAGGGCTGCGATCGTGCCGACCAACATGCTTGAAAGTAGCATCGAAAGTGCTAACTGGAGTTAGCAAGATTCTGTGACGCGTGGGGCCAGAGGGGCGTTTTCGGGGTGAGACAGGTCACTCCTGAGCGTGAATCGGGCCTCGAGGGTTTGCTTCTGGGTGCTAGCTCCTGTTCTCGTTGATGTCAGAAGGCCGGGATCGGAAGCACCATCTCGACCAGTTCTCACGGGATCAGGCAGTACCGCACCGCGTGCGGGAGACCCGATCGGACTGGTGGACCGAGGCCCGGGGAGCTCGAACATCGGAGAGTCGTGCAGCTTGCGCACCCCACCCTTGCCCTGCGCTCCAAGGCGCTCATCCAGAAGCTGACCCACAGCCGGGTCGCCCTCGTCGCGACGATCGTCGCGGTGTTGATCGCGGTCTCCGCGGTGACCTACGGCTACTCGTCGATGACCACCGAGGTCACGCTTTCTGTCGACGGCAAGGAGCGCACGGTCTCCACGTTCGGTGATACCGTCGAGGACGTCCTCGCGTCCGCCGACATCGACCTCGCCGACCGCGACGTCGTCTCGCCCGACCAGGACGAGAAGATCGAGGCGGGCGACAAGGTCTCCGTCCGGTACAGCAAGCCGATCGAGCTGACCGTCGATGGTGACACCAGCACCCACTGGGTGACCGCGACCGACGTCCAGGGCGCGCTCTCGCAGATCGGCACCCTGTACGCCGACAGCCGCCTCTCGACCAGCCGCAGCATGACCCTGACCCGTGGTGGCGCCGAGATCGACGTCGTCACGGCGAAGAAGCTCACCTTCAAGCTCGCCGGCAAGAAGGCCGTCAAGCGCAACGTGGTGGCCCTGACCGTCGAGGAGGCGCTGGCCGAGGTCGGCGTCGAGCTGGACAAGCGCGACAAGGTCAGCCCCAAGCGCGACGTCGAGGTCAAGGACGGCGACAAGATCGTCTACACCGACATGAACGTGAAGACCCGCAGCGTCGACGACGAGGTGTTCGACGCGCCCGTCAAGGAGATCGAGGACGACTCGATGTTCAAGGGCGAGCGCAAGGTCGTCACCGAGGGCGTCTCCGGCGTCCGCGACGTGACGTACAAGATCGTGTTCCGCAACGGCAAGGTCGTGCGTCGCGAGATCGTCGAGCAGGACGTCAGCAAGGAGCCGACGGCCGAGGTCGTGCGGGTCGGCACCAAGGAAGTGGTGACCGCCAACTACGCCGGCGGCAGCAGCGTCTGGGACCGCCTCGCGCAGTGCGAGGCCGGCGGCAACTGGGCCACCAACACCGGCAACGGTTACTACGGCGGCCTGCAGTTCAGCCTCGGCACCTGGCGCGCGAACGGCGGAACCGGCATGCCTCACCAGGCCTCCCGCGAGACCCAGATCGCGATCGCGACCAAGGTCCGCGACGCCTCCGGTGGGTACGGCGCCTGGCCCGGCTGTGCGTCGAAGCTCGGTCTGCCCCGCTGATTGACGTGAACGGGGTCGAGCCCCGGTGTGCTGAGCTTTGGACTCAGCCGCCGGGGCTCGAACCGTTGACCGATAGCCTGATGTCCGTGCCCGACTCTGCTGCTCCACCCCGCCTGTTGGGTCCGGTGGAGGTTCGGGAGCTCGCGGCACGCCTGGACCTTCGCCCCACCAAGCAACGCGGCCAGAACTTCGTCATCGACGCCAACACCGTCCGCCGGATCGTGCGGGAGTCGGGTGTCGTCGAGGGCGAGGTGGTCCTCGAGGTGGGTCCCGGGCTCGGGTCGCTGACCCTGGCGCTCCTCGACGCCGGTGCCGACGTCACGGCGATCGAGGTCGACCAGACCCTGGCCGACGAGCTGCCGGCGACGATCGCGTCCTTCGCGCCCGACCACACGGACCGGTTCCGGGTCGTGCTCGCCGACGCGCTGGCCGTGACCGAGGTCCCCGGTCCGGCGCCGACGGCCCTGGTCGCGAACCTGCCGTACAACATCTCGGTGCCGGTGCTGCTGCACCTGATGGAGCTGCTGCCGTCGCTCGAGCACGGCCTGGTGATGGTGCAGGCCGAGGTCGCCGACCGCCTGGCCGCGCCTCCCGGTTCCAAGACGTACGGCGTCCCGTCGGCCAAGGCTGCCTGGTACGCCGAGGTGCGGCGGGCCGGCGCGATCGGCCGCAACGTCTTCTGGCCGGCGCCGAACGTCGACTCCGGGCTGGTGGCCTGGACGCACCGCGCGCCGCCGACCGACGAGGTCACCCGCGAGCAGGTGTTCGCCGTCATCGACGCCGCCTTCGCGCAGCGCCGCAAGGTCCTGCGCGGAGTGCTGCGCGGGATCGCGGGCAGCGCCGAAGCGGCCGAGGCCGCGCTCCTCGCGGTCGGTGTCGACCCGCTCACCCGTGGCGAGTCGCTCGGGATCGACGAGTTCGTCGCGATCACGATCGCGCTGCACCAGCAGGGAGTCGCGCAGTGAGCCAGCAACGCATCGACAGCCTGCCGCCCGTCACCGTGCGCGCGCCCGCCAAGATCAACCTCCACCTCGGCGTCGGCGCCCCGCGCCCCGACGGCCTGCACCCGCTCGCAACCGTCTACCAGGCCGTCGGCCTGTACGACGACGTGACCGTGTACGACGCCCCTGCGTGGTCGGTCGAGCTGACCGAGCACGTCGACGGCGTGCCGCTCGACGACACCAACATCGCGATCCGCGCCGGCCGCGCGCTGGTGGAGCACCACGGCGTCGACCTCGCCGCGCACATCTCCATCTCCAAGGGCATCCCGGTCATGGGGGGCATGGCCGGCGGCTCGGCCGACGCCGCCGCGACCCTGCTCGCCCTCGACCGGCTCTGGGACCTGCAGACGCCCGACGACGACCTGCTCCGGATCGCCGGTGCGCTCGGCAGCGACGTGCCCTTCGCCCTGCTCGGTGGTACGGCGCTCGGCACCGGTCATGGGCAGCTGGTGGAACCGGTCACGGACCGCACGTCGGTGTGGTGGGTCGTCGTGCTCTCGGGCGAGGGGTTGTCGACCCCCGCGGCCTACCGTCACTTCGACGAGCTCTCGCCGGACGCGCCCGCCGACCCGCCCGTCCCCGAGGCCCTGCTCGAGGCGCTCGCCGGTGGCGACGTCGACGAGGTGGGGGACCTGCTCGCCAACGACCTGTGGCCCGCGGCGCGTGACCTCCGGCCCGATCTGGTGGACGTCGAGGTGCAGCTGCGCAGCCTCTCGCCCGCCGGCGTACTCCTGTCGGGCTCGGGCCCGACCCTGCTCGTGCTGCACGACGACGTCGACGACGCGCGTGCCACGGCTGCTGACCTCACCGAGCGCGGGTTCCGGTGCACCCTCGCGCCCGGCCCTGTCGCTGGTGCCCACGTGGTGACCTATGCCTGAACCGACCAGCCTGCTCAACCTCGAGAAGGTCTCCAAGGCCTTCGGCGTGCGCCCGTTGCTGACCGACGTCTCGCTCGGCATCGCTGCCGGCGAGCGGATCGGGGTCGTGGGCCGCAACGGTGACGGCAAGACGACGCTGCTGCGCCTGATGACCGGCACCGAGGAGCCGGACTCCGGTCGGGTCTCGCGCCAGCGCGGCCTGCTCATCGGGGTCCTCACGCAGCGCGACGACTTCGACGACACGCACTCGGTGCGCGAGGTCGTCCTCGGTGGGATGGCGGACCACGAGTGGGCCGCCGACGGGCGTTCCCGCGAGATCGTCGAGGTCCTGCTGGCGGGCGTCGAGCTCGATCGCATCATCCACGGGCTGTCCGGTGGCGAGCGTCGCCGCTGCGCGCTGGCCGCGCTGCTGCTCGGCGACCACGACCTGATCATCCTCGACGAGCCCACCAACCACCTCGACGTCGAAGCCGTCGCCTGGCTGGCTGCGCACATGGCCGGCCGGTCCTCCGCGCTGGTCGTGGTGACGCACGACCGCTGGTTCCTCGACGCGGTCTGCCAGCAGACGTGGGAGGTCCACGACGGTGTCGTCGACCTGTACGACGGCGGCTACGCCGCGTTCGTGCTCGCCAAGGCCGAGCGTTCGCGCCAGGCCAGCGTCTCCGAGCAGCGCCGGCAGAACCTCGTCAAGAAGGAGCTGGCCTGGCTGCGCCGCGGCGCCCCGGCCCGCACGGCGAAGCCGAAGTTCCGCATCGACGCCGCAAACGCCCTGATCGAGGACGTTCCTCCGCCGCGCGACCGGCTCGAGCTCCAGAAGTTCGCCACGCAGCGGCTGGGCAAGGACGTCATCGACATCGAGGACGTCGACTTCGTCCGCGGCGAGCGCACCCTGCTCAAGAACGCCACCTGGCGCCTCGGCCCCGGTGACCGGGTCGGCCTGGTCGGCGTCAACGGCGCGGGCAAGACGTCCGTCCTGTCGCTGATCGCCGGCACCGCCTCGCCCGTCGCCGGACGGGTCAAGCAGGGCCGCACGGTGGCGCTGGAGCACCTGACCCAGGACGTCGAGTTCGACGACCCGAACTCGCGCGTGCTCGCGACGGTCGAGTCGATCCGGCGCGTCACCAAGACCCTCGACGGCGAGGTGTCCGCAACCTCGCTGCTGGAGCGCTTCGGCTTCACCGGTGACCGCCTCACGGCCCGCGTCGGTGACCTGTCCGGTGGTGAGCGGCGCCGCTTCCAGCTGCTGCGGCTGCTGCTGACCGAGCCGAACGTGCTGCTCCTCGACGAGCCCACCAACGACCTCGACATCGAGACCCTCAACGTCCTCGAGGACTTCCTCGACGGCTGGCCCGGCACGCTCGTCGTCGTCTCCCACGACCGGTACTTCCTGGAGCGGGTCACCGACTCGGTCTGGGCGTTGCTCGGCGACGGCAAGGTGTCGATGCTGCCGCGTGGCGTGGATGAGTACCTCGAGCGTCGCAAGGCCGGGGGTGCGGAGAACACCACCGCATCGCCCAGGAAGTCCGATCAGGACCAAGCTGATCGAGCACCCGCTGAGGGCGGCGGTGGATCGAAGTCCAACAAGGCCCGCGCCGGTTCGGCCGAGGAGCGCACCGCTCGCAAGACGGTGGCCCGCCTCGACAAGGTGCTGGCCCGGATGGGTCAGCGCGAGGGCGAGCTGACGGCTGCGCTGCTCGACAACGCCAGCGACGCGAAGAAGCTCACCGAGATCGCGGAGGAGCTCACCGCCCTCCACGAGGACAAGGCAAACGCCGAGCTCGAGTGGCTCGAGGCGGCCGCACTCCTGGAGTGATCGGGGTGTGATCCGGGAGTGATCCGGGGAGGGGTCAGTCGGCGAAGGGCAGCAGCAGCCGGCGCAACAGGTCGGCGAGCAGTCGCCGGTCCTTGTCGCTCAGCCCGGTCAGCAGGTCCCGTTCGGCGTCGAGCAGTGCGGTGAACGCACCGTCGACCGCCTCCTTGCCCTCCGGGGTCAGCCGGACCAGCACACCGCGGCGGTCGGACGGGTCGGGGTGGCGCTCGACAAGGCCCCGGGTCGCGAGCCGGTCGACCCGGTTGGTCATCGTCCCGCTGGTCACCAGCGTCTCGCGCAGCAAGCGCCCCGGCGAGAGCTCGTACGGCGCCCCGGCCCGCCGCAGCGCGGCGAGCACGTCGAACTCCCACGGCTCGATGTCGTGGGCCGTGAAGGCCTGCCGGCGCGCCCTGTCGACGTGGTGGGCCAGGCGGGAGATCCGGCTGAAGACGGCGACGGGCCCGAGGTCGAGGTCGCTGCGCTCGCGCGCCCACGCCTCGATCAGCTCATCGACCTCATCCCGCATGGCGGCATCCTAGCGGTTGGGTCGAGAATCTTGATGTCAAGATAGATGCGCCGTAGGGTTGCCCCGTGAACCATCGATCGACAGTGCTGGACCGGGTCACCCTCACCAGCCTCGTGTGGGGTGACGTCGACGACCACGACCGGCCGCTCGCCGTGCTCCTGCACGGGTTCCCGGACACCGCCCACACCTGGCGCCACGTCGCGCCGGCACTGGTCGACGCGGGCTGGCGGGTGGTCGCTCCGTTCACGCGCGGCTATGCGCCGAGCTCGATCCCGACCGACGGCAGCTATCACGTCGCGGCACTGATGGACGACGTCCTCGCCCTCCATCGGGAGTACGGCGGCGACGACCGGGCGCTGCTCGTCGGGCACGACTGGGGTGCGATCACCGCCAACGGGATCGCCGCGACCGACGCCAACCCGTTCGGCCACATCGTCTCGCTGTCCGTGCCGCCGCTCGCCGCGATGAACCCGCACCGGGGTGACCTGGCTCGGTGGCTCCGGGTGCTGCCGCGACAGGCCGGGCTCAGCTGGTACACCGTGTTCAACCAGCTCCCGCGCCTGCCCGAGCGTTCCTTCGACCGTCTCGTCGACCACCTGTGGGAGCGCTGGTCCCCGGGCTTCGACGCGACCGAGGACCGCAGGCACCTCGCGGCCGCCGTACCGGACGAGGCACGCAAGAGCGCGGTGCTCGGCTACTACCGCGCCCAGCCGCGCGCCTGGGGCATCCCGGAGCGCTACCGCCGGTTCGCGAACGACTGGCTCGCGGGGCCGAAGGTGCCGATCCTCTACCTCCACGGCGCCGACGACGGTTGTCTCGACGTCCGGTGGGCCGGCCTGGTCGGCAGCCACCTGCCCGAGGGCAGCCGGGTCGCGGTCGTCGAGGGTGCCGGGCACTTCCTGCAGGTCGAGCGTCCGGACGTCGTCAACGCGCGCATCCTCGAGTTCCTCACCGAGCGGGAGGTCGCGCGTTGAGCCACGCCTGGGATCCGCAGCGCTACCTCACCTACGCCGACGAACGCGGCCGCCCGTTCGTCGACCTGATCACCCGCATCGACGCAGCCGATCCGCACGTCGTGGTCGACCTCGGTTGTGGTCCGGGCAATCTGACCTCCCTCCTCGCTGACCGCTGGCCGGCAGCGTCGGTCACCGGCATCGATTCCAGTGAGGACATGGTGCGCGCGGCCTCCGACAGTCCGGCCGCGGAGCGCGTGTCCTTCCACAGGGCCGACCTGCGCGACTGGCTGGCGACCGTCGCGCCGGGCTCCGTCGACGTGCTGGTCTCCAACGCGACCCTGCAGTGGGTCGACGGTCACCTCGACCTGGTGCCCGCCCTGGTCGCCGCGCTCGCGCCCGGCGGCTGGCTCGCCTTCCAGGTGCCCGGCAACGCCGACCAGCCCACCACGACGATCCGCGAGGAGCTGGCGGCCGAGCCGCCGTACGACCTCCACACGGCCGGCGCCGCCCGGATCGCTGCCCATGACGCCGCCACCTACCTGCGCGTCCTGCAGGGCCTCGGCTGCGAGGTCGACGCATGGGAGACGACGTACCTCCACGTCCTGCAGGGCCCTGACCCGGTCTTCACCTGGGTGTCGGGCACCGGCGCCCGCCCCACGCTGCAGGCGTTGCCCGACGACCTGCGCCCCGCGTTCGAGGAGGAGTTCAGGGCCCGCCTGCGTGCGGCCTATCCGGACGACGGTGCTGGTGTCGTGATGCCCTTCCGCAGGATCTTCGTCGTCGCGAAGTTGCCGGGATGAGGATCCACCACGTCCAGGTCGCCTGCCCGAGCGGCGGCGAGGATGCGGCCCGCCGCTTCTACGCGGACGGCATCGGCATGACGGAGGTGCCGAAGCCGGCGGAGCTGGCGAAGCGGGGAGGTTGCTGGTTCCGGTCGTACGACGCCAGCGGAGTCACCACCGCCGAGATCCACGTCGGCGTCGAGGAGCCGTTCGCCCCGGCACGCAAGGCCCACCCCGCGTTCCTGCTGGGATCGACGGACGAGCTCGAGGCCGTCGCCGCGCGCCTCGGTGATCTCGGGTTCGAGACGGACTGGCGCGAGCGGCACACGTTCGACGGCCACGAGCGTTGCCATGCCTTCGACGGCGCCGGCAACAGGGTGGAGCTGCTCGCGCCTGCACGGTGAATCGGCAGGTGAGTCGGAGTGCCCGCGGGGTGGAATGAGGTCTCCGTTGATGGAGACCGGATCCCTGCCGCTCCGTAGCCCCCCCAGGCCCCCGGAACTGGCGCCCGCAGGCACTCCGACGATCTAGGGGCCGCTCCTGCGGCCGGCGTCGCGCAGTGCGACCAGCGTGTCGATCTCGCGCTCGTGCTCGCGGCGGCCGACGGAGGCCGCCTTCTCGCGGCAGAGGTCGACGAACGCCGCGATGACCGAGGCGGTGTGGGACTTGCCGGCCTGCTGTGCGAGGTCGACGATCCGGCCCGTGTACGGCGACCAGGGCTTCGCCGTGACCATCGCCATGTGGTGGCGCCACTCGACGATCGTGCCCTGCTCGGCGATGTCGAGGAGCTCCTCGATCGTGTCCAGCGTCGGGACGGTCCAGGTCTTGTCGGTGCCCTGGTTGAGCAGGGCATGAGCAGCGCGCAGGCACGTGTCGGCGATGGCCTCGACGTGGGTGGCCGTCCGGGGGTCCGCGGCCAGGCGCTCGCGCAGGTCGCTGGCGACGAGGCGGCGGACTGCCTCGCTCGTCAGGGGCAGTCCCGGGTGTGACTCCAGCGGGCTGCCGTGGCGGTGCTGGAGTCGGGCGAGCCGTTCGTGTCCGAGCTGTCCCGCCAGGTCGGCGAGCGCTGCGTGGTCGGTGACCTCGTCGAAGAGTGCCAGGGCGACCAGGTTGGCCGCGGACGCGTCGGCGGGGGAGGCGAACGTGTTGTCCTCGTGGTCCTCGAGGAACAGCAGGAGGCGCTCCCAGGCGTCCAGGTCGTCGGCGCCCACCTGTGCGACCCGTCCGAGCACGTCGCCGGTGATCTCGAGCAGGCGGTGCCGGTAGGGCCCGACCATGCGTCGGCGCTCGAGCAGGCGGTTCCGGAGCGCGGCGGTACGGCGAGCGACCGCGCGCGGCCGGAGCTGGACCACCCCGGAGGGCGCGGTGCCGGTGCGGGTGCTGTGCAGCGCGCTCATCGGTGCCTCCGTCCGCAGTTCAGGGTGGGTTGGGGCAGGCCGGGGTCCTCCGGCCTGCCCTCAACCAGACGGAGCGCGTCCGCGAACATCACGCGGTTTTCCGGGAAGTTTGCAAATTTCCCGGAGATGGCATGATGCGATGCGCATCCACGACGACCTCGCAACGAAGCGGGCCCGACAACGCGCCGCCCGTCACGGGCCGCGAACGACCAGGATCCGGGGGGACCTGATGGCGGACGACTCGCGCCGCGAGCTGGACGAGCAGCTGCTCGACCGCGTCCGCAGCGGCGACAGCCTCGCCTACGAGGACCTTTACCGCGCACACGTCGACGGCGCCCGTCACCTGGCGCGCATCCTGGTCGGCGCCGACCAGGCCGACGAGCTTGTCGCGGAGTCCTTCGCCCGCGTGCTCGCGGCCCTGCGGTCCGGCGGCGGACCGACCGACAACTTCCGCGCCTACCTGCACGTCACGATCCGCAACGGCTACCGCGACGGTCTGCGGGCACCGCGCGAGTCGCCGGTGTCCGACCAGCCCTGGCTGTTCGACGACGCCCAGCTCCCCGCTGAGGAGATGGTGGCCGGGCTCGACGAGACGGTCGCGGTGGACGCCCTCTCGAGCCTGCCCGAGAGCTGGCAGCGGGTCCTGTGGCACGTCGAGGTCGAGGGACGGAAGCCGGCTGAGGTCGCCACCATCATGGACCTGCAGCCGCGCGCTGTGTCCTCGCTGGCCCACCGTGCCCGCGAGGGCCTCAAGCGCGCCTATCTCGACCTCCACGCCGGCCCTGCGCCGGTGCGCGAGCAGTGCCAGTGGGCGCACGCCCGGATGAGCCAGTTCGCCCGTGGCGACCTCAGCCCCCGCGCCGAGCTGAAGTTCGGCGAGCACATCGACTCCTGCCCGGACTGCAACCAGGCGTTCATCGTCGTGGACACCGTCAACCAGAAGCTCGCCGCCTACGTGCTCCCGATCGTGCTGCTGGCCGTGCTGCCCGGTGGCGGCAAGGGCCTG
>NZ_JBMCZA010000075.1:0-128 GCF_048654705.1 Nocardioides sp. CPCC 206348 | reverse complement strand
TCGGAGCGATCGCGGCAGGGGCACTGGCCCTCACTGGTGGGAGCGACCCGCGCCCAGCGGACCGCGCGGCGCCGGCCGACGTCGCGGAGTCAGCTCCGGTCGACGATCCGGCCCCGGAGCCCGCTCCG
>NZ_JBMCZA010000074.1:0-980 GCF_048654705.1 Nocardioides sp. CPCC 206348 | reverse complement strand
CTAGGGCGTGTCTCCCAAGTCCGCGCCGGTAGGGCTGTTTTGATGCGGTCATGTCTCGTGAACGAGTCCTGACAGACGCGCAATGGGAGCGGATCGCTCCTCTGATGCCCTCGACCGAAGGTGTGAAGTCGCGTCCCTTTCGTGACCACCGCCAGGTTGTCGAGGGCGTGATCTACCGCTTCCGGACCGGGATCGCGTGGCGCGACCTGCCCGACTCATTCGGACCTTGGCAGACGGTCTGGAAGCGGCACAAGCGCTTCTCGATCGACGGAACCTGGGACAAGATCCACGCCCGACTCTTGGCCGAAGCCGACGCTGCCGAACAGATCGACTGGATGGTCAGCGTCGACTCCACCATCAACCGCGCGCATCAGCACGCCACCACTCTGCGCCGCGTCGAGCGACCCGCGGGCCGGCAAGCCACGGGCCTCACAGGGGGCTGAGTCGAACTACACGAATCTGCGCGAGGAGCCACCGGACCACGCACTCGGGCGCTCTCGCGGAGGAATGTCGACCAAGATCCACCAACTCGTCGATGGGCGCGGGCGCCCGCTCGTCATCATGCTTACCCCCGGCCAGGCTGGCGATTCGCCGATGCTCAACCCATTGTTGTCGCACCTGGTGATCAAGCGGCTCGGACGCGGTCGACCCCGCACCCGTCCGGTCGCGGTGCTGGGCGACAAGGCCTACTCCTCCCGCGCGATCCGCACCGAGCTCCGTGCACGCAAGATCAAGGCCGTGATCCCGCAGCCCTCGGACCAGATCGGGCACCGCAAGAAGCGAGGCTCGGCCGGCGGCCGACCGCCCGCCTTCGACGCCAAGACTTACAAGGGCCGCAACGTCATCGAGCGTTCCTTCAACGACCACAAGCAATGGCGTGGCATCGCCACCCGCTACGACAAACTCGCAGCCGTCTACCGCGGTGCGGTTGTCCTACGCGCCATCACCATCTGGCTCGCGACTTAGGAGACACGTCCTAG
>NZ_JBMCZA010000073.1:828-3024 GCF_048654705.1 Nocardioides sp. CPCC 206348 | reverse complement strand
AGGCGACCTGCGAGACGGCCGCCTTCGCGATCGGCAGCCACGACGTGGTCGCGAGCTACTCCGGTGACGCAGTCCTGGCCCCGGCCGAGTTCGGTACGACGTACGCGGTGGCCCACAAGCCGCTCCACATCACGACCACCTCACTCCCGGGTGCCAAGGCCGGTGCGCCGTACTCGGCACAGCTGACCGCCGAGGACGGTCTCGGCCCGTACACCTGGCACCTCACGGCCGGCAGCCTTCCGCCCGGCGTGACGCTCTCGCTGGCCGGCGCAATCTCCGGTACGCCGACGGGTGTCGGCTCGGGCAACCCGGTCACCTTCGAGGTGCGCGACGCGCAGGACGTGCCGTTCACCGATTCCCTTGCGCTCACCCTTGGTGTGCAGGCCGACACGGTTCGACCGATCGCGACCATCCGGGTCCCCACGGGCGCAGCGGCCTACCGGGTCGGCTCCTGGCGCACCCTGACCGGCAAGGCCACCGACTCCGGTGTCGGCGTGAAGAACGTGCGCGTCCGCGTCATCGAGAAGCGCGGCACCGCCTGGTACGGCTACCGGGCCGACACCGGTCGCTGGGTCAAGAGGAGCACCGCTGCCCGCGCCTGGAATGCCGCGACCGCGCGAACCGTCTCTGTCACCAACGGCGTCTGGACGTCGCGGGTCGCGGGCCTGACCAAGGGGCGGATCGCCGTCCGGCTCCGCGCCATCGATCATGCCGGGAACAGGTCGGAGACGGTGCGTACGGTGCACGTGCTCAACCGACGCTGAGCGAGCGGGGCTCGTTCGACCGCCGCGTACCTGCAGTTGAGTGCGGGTGCGCGGCGGTTTGTTCGACGGCGCGTCAGTCGCGGCGGTATGACGCGGGTGCGCGCAGGGTCTCAGCGCTACCGCATGTCATCTCGTGCTCGTCCACCTGATCAGCTCGCTCGACCGCTGGACAAGGGGCGTGGCGGCCCGGCGTGGTAGCGGAAGGGTTGGAGCCAACCTGCAACTAAGGCGCCAGTCGCGACCGTTGAACTTCGGCGACCTGGGCGAGTTGGTCTTCGTCTGATGTGCGGTAGTGGCGGTACAGGATGCCTGGGACGCGGCCGTACTCGGCGCGTGTGCGGTAGGTGCCGTCTTGGACTTGGCGGGCGAGGGTCTGGAGTTCGCTGCGTTTCCGCGGGGTGATGGGGCCTGGTTGCGCTTCGGCGAGTGCGTCGGCGACGAGTTCGGCGAGTCGGGTGCGTTCGCTCTCGACGTGGCGTTGGGCGCGCCACCGTTCGCGACCGAGGTCGTATGCTGCGGCTGCGGGTACGAACACGACAAGGAGTGTTTCGGCCATGGATGTGCCGGCCAGGGTCACGATGAATCCGGTGGTGGTCCAGGCGACGGCGATGGTGGCGAGGATGTAGCGGAAGCGTTTGCGGAGGCGGAGGTCCCAGGCGAGATTTTGTTCTTGGGTGATGAGGACGTCGTAGGGGTACTCCAGGCCGTCGGTCGGGTCGTACCAGCCGTCGGTGATGCGTTTGTCGGCGGGCGACCCGACTTTGACCTTCTTGGCGAGTTCGACGACCTGTGGATGTGAGACGCAGGCACTCGGTGCGAGGGTCTCGTTCCACGGCAGGTAGAAAAGGCGGCAGTCGAACGTTTCTTGGATGCGTGCTGCCTGTTCGGCGAACTTCTGGGCGAAGTGGCCGAGGACAAGGGCGGAGAACAGGAACCAGAGGAAGCCGCCGATCGCGACCTGGTTCTGAGCCTTGTCGAGGATGGCGAACGTGAGGCCGATGGCGGCGACGCCGCCGGCACCGACCTCCTGGATGGAGGCGACGATGTTGGTGTACCTGTGTGTGGTTGTTGCGGCGCGCTGAAGGTCAACCTCGGTCTTCTTGAGCTGGCGCTCGTGCAGGGGGACCGCCGGGATGCCGGCCGGCGGGTGGTTGTGTGCAAGGAACGGGTTGGTCACGGGTTGGGCATCCTGTTGTTGAATAGGCGCTTCCACTCGGTCACCGCGGCACGCTCCTGGTCGGCGTCGGCGAGGTCCACGGCGAGTTCGGCGATGCGTCGGGCCTCGAGGAGCGCGGTCTTTGCGGCGACGCGCTGGGTGGCGGTCATGGTGTTGACGTCACCGCCGAGGCCTGCGGGGTCGTCGAAGATGTCGTTGATGCGTTCTGCGGCGTTGGTGAAGAACAGGACGAGCTCGTCGGAGTATCGGCCGAAC
>NZ_JBMCZA010000073.1:0-798 GCF_048654705.1 Nocardioides sp. CPCC 206348 | reverse complement strand
GTCGTGCGCCATGACCTCGAGGAGGAACGACGGCTCGACCTTGTCGCCGAGCTCGCGGTTGGCTGCCTTGACCATCTTCACGAACGGGACGAACTTCTCGTCGCACGCCTTGTTCTTCGCGGTCGAGATCTGGTGGTGGGTCTTGGGGTTGGTCGCGAGCCAACGGCCGCGGTCGGGGTCGGGAATGAACCAGCCGCCGCCCTTGCGGGCGTAGGCGGGGACTACCTCCATGGAGGTGACGGCGTCCTCGGGGCCGAACGGGATGACGACGGCCATTCCGTCGATGAACGCCTTGGACCACTTCACCTGGAGGACCTTGAGGAGCTCGTTGAGGACGGTGATGGGTACCTCGTTGCGGAGGTAGCCCTGGGCGCCGGTGGGGCTGATCTCGACGAAGATGTCGACGTCCTTGAGGGGCTTTGTCTTCGTGGAGCGGCGGTATGAGCCGGTGAGGAAGTCGTCGTCGAGGTCCCACTTGGTGCGGAGGTAGTCGCGGATGTTGGTGTGGCGGGTGATGGCTGCGGTCTCCTCGGTCTGGGTGATCTCGAGGTTGGACTGGAGTTTCTTGAAGGCGTCGCCGATGACACTCATGCTGTTCCTGCCGTTCAGTCGTAGATGCTCATGGACGCGGTGGCGCCCGGGGCGGTTGCGAGGGTTCCGGCGCTGGTGGAGCGGAGGCCGGAGCGGTCCGACGACGTTCCCTTGGACCAGCCCGGCATTTCGGTGTGATAGCCGTAGAATTTCGCGAAGAGCCTCGTCCGGGTGGTCGCGGGGAGTGCCGCGTACTTGGTGAGGAAC
>NZ_JBMCZA010000072.1:2386-3354 GCF_048654705.1 Nocardioides sp. CPCC 206348 | reverse complement strand
ACACCTAGTCGTCATGGTGGTCAGAAACTGGTGAAGGTGTTACCCATCGAGTAGGTGCTGAGAACGACCTCGCCGTACGGCGCTTTTCGGACGTCGTCCCGTCCATGCGAGCGCGGGCCTCCTGCGTTGTGCACTCTCAGCACCCGGAATCCGCCGTCCGAGAGGTGGCGGATCCTGATCTCGTCGCGCTCGGTCTCGCGCTCAAATGTGTGCGTCTCGCCGTTAGCAGTGGTGACCGTGATCAGGTGTGCCATGAGTGCAGTGTGATGCCGCCGTCGGCGGGTGCCCATTGGGTTGTGGGGATTGGGCGATTCCGTCCTGACATAGGGCACGTTTTTACCTACGTAGTGCTGCTGTTTTATCGGCCGGAACTGTGCCAACTACATCGCCGCCGACGTCCAGCGCCGCATCGACCGCGAGACCCGCAACGTCGATCGTTGACGGACTCTGACGAGCCCGAGAAACCGCTCTACGTATGGCCACTCGAAGGCTCGAACCGAGCGGCACGCATGCTACGAGGGTCGTAGATATACGCCGCCCGCAACGGGCGTCCTCTCTGGCACACCCAGCGCCTTCGTTCGCGAGTCACGAGGGCGCGACCCCGCGCGCCTTCAGCGGAGCCGTCGCGGATCTCGGTCTTGTCGCTACACAGTCGTTTTCCGGCCGGGCTGATCCCGACGCTGGGCCCAAGGTTCCGCCCCAGCCAGCACGCACATTGGAGCCGTCAGGCCCCCGGTGCGCATTCAGCCAGCCACTGATTCCAAGCCGGCAGAAGCTGGACCATGCGCCTTTGCCGCTTTCACCGATGCCTAGCGTCCCCCCGACATCCCGCAACGAACGAAGTGCCACACACCTCCTGCATCGCCGGCCGAGCTGCATTGCGAAACGTCAGAACGTCCCCAGGCTCCTCCGGCTGGGGGCACGCCGGGGGGCCGCGAGGCGGTCCTTCTCGGTGAAATCCCGCCCGT
>NZ_JBMCZA010000072.1:0-2327 GCF_048654705.1 Nocardioides sp. CPCC 206348 | reverse complement strand
GCTGAGGGGATTCGAACCCCTGACCTTCTCATTGCGAACGAGACGCGCTACCAACTGCGCCACAGCCCCAAGCGAGGGGAAACGTTAGCACCCGCGCGACGGGTGTCCGAATCCGGATCTCCCTTCGAGCAGCACCGCTGCGCGACGTCAGGCGGGGGCGTCCTTCCCGCCGGCGTTGGTGCTCTCCGAGTCGACGCCGGCATCGACGTCGGAGCTGGGCCGCGGCTTGGGCGGGTCCGAGAACACCGTCGACTGGCCGCGCGACTCCTCGCCCTCGAACGGTGCGTCGAGCGCCTCTCCGGGGTCGGCGCGCTGGGTGTCGGGAGTGACGGCCGTGGAGGAGTCGGCGTACTTCTTCTCCTGCTCGCGCGCCTGCAGGGCTGCCTGCCGGTCGGCGCCGGTCTCTTCGATCTCGTCGGTCATGCCCGGCGCGGTACCCGTTGGGCCGCGCCGCATCCGCAGCCGGTCAGGAACCGGAGGCGCGGCGCTGCTTGATCTCGGCGTCCGGCTCGGCCTTGGCGCGCTGGGCGTCGGCCTCGCGGGCGAGCTGCGAGTCGGCCTCATTGCGGCCCGAGCTCCACACGCCGGTGGAGTCGAGGTCGATGGTGCGGACGGTCCGTCCGGCGGGCGCCTTGTCGACGTACGTCGGCAGGGGGACCGGGACGGGGGTCCAGGCATCGGGGTCGGCGGCGACGGGCTCCTCGACCAGTGCCGCCGTGACGACCGGGATGTCCTGGGTGTTGTCGCTCTCGTCCTCGATCTCGTCGGCCTCCTCATCCTCGATCACCTCGTCGGCGAGGGTGCGACGGCGCTTGCGGACCGGCGCGGCCGCACGGGCAGCGCGCTCGCGCTTGACCATGAGGCGGCACGCGACCAGCCAGGCGCCCATCAGGACGACGGGGACCAGGATCCACAGGGCGCCGATGACGTTGCCGATCGCCAGGGCGGAGGTGACGACGATGGCGGCCAGCAGGAAGTTGAAGACGCGGCGGCGACGCTCGGCGGCACGGCGGGCAGCCGCCTGGCGGAGCCGGCGCTGGACCTTGCCGAGCTCCTCGGGGCGGGTGCGCGTCGCGGGCGCAGGCGTCGCGGGAGCGTCCTCGGACACGATGTCCTCGGCCGCCTCAGCGGCAACAGACGGCTTGCGTCCGGCAGGCACGAGCTCGGCTTCGGTGGCCGACACCGCGTCACGACGGGCGAGCACTCGCAGCCGGTCGGAGAAGCCCTCGACAGATCGGCTGTCGGCGTCCTCTTCGTGCTGCTTGAGCGCCTTCGGAACGAGGTAGACGGCCCACGCCACCGCCAGTGCGACGAAGATCAGTGCGCTCAGGTCCACAACGAGAGGTTAGGAGCGCTACCTCAAAGTGGGGCGCATGTCGACCGGTGTGTCACAGATTGATTCGTGTGACGTATGTGATTTGACCGAGGCCCTCACGCGTCGGGCTGCTCGCCGAGCCTGATCAGCACGCCCTGCGGCGCCTCCTCGCGGACCACCGCGAAGATCCGGTGGTCGCGCCACTCGCCGTCGATGTGCAGGAACAGCGGTGCGTACCCGATCTCGCGGATCCCGAGCTTCTCCACCACCCGCAGGGAATTCGTGTTCTCCGGGCGGATGCAGATCTCGACCCGGTGCAACCCGGCCACGAAGAAGCAGTGGTCGATCACCATCGCGACCGCGCGCGGGATCACGCCCCTGCCGGCGAAGTCCTGGTCGATCCAGTAGCCCACGGACGCGAACTGCGCCGAGCCGCGCACGATGTTGTTGACGCTGACCTGGCCGGCGAACTTGCCGTCCACCTCCACCACGAAGGGGTACGTCGTCCCCTTCCGCGCCGCGCGGGACAGTCGCTTGGTCAACCCGCGGAACGTCTGCGGGCGGGCATCGGCACCGGGCGGCGCCGTGGCGTCCCAAGGGCCGAGCCACAGGGCGTTGCGGCGGCGGGCGGCGCGCCACGGCCCGGCGTCACTGCGCCGGATCGGGCGAAGGCGCACCACCGGGTCCGAGCCGGAGGTCAGCTCGTTCGGCCACGCCCGCCCGGGCACGGCCACGGTCGTCCGCTCACGGGGTGAACGCTCCCGGCGCACGCCGCTCAATGGTCGCTCCCGACGATCTGTTCCACGGCGTGCACCAGCACGGGCTCGAGGACGGCGAGCGCGTCCTTCACACCGCCGCGCGAACCCGGCAGGTTGACCACGAGCGCCTGCCCGGCGATGCCCGCGAGGCCACGTGACAGCGCTGCCGTCGGCACGCCCTTCGCGACACCCGCGGCGCGGATCGCCTCGGCCAGGCCGGGGACCTCGCGGTCCAGCAGCGGCCGGGTCGCCTC
>NZ_JBMCZA010000071.1:63192-63784 GCF_048654705.1 Nocardioides sp. CPCC 206348 | reverse complement strand
GATGGTCGCCTGGGGGTGGTGGGACCGGCGTCGCCGGACGAACCAGGAAACCAGCCCGGATCAGGAGACCGAACCGGCGTGGGACACGATCAGCTCGGCCAGCCGGTCGGGCGCCTCCTCGGGGATGAAGTGCGCGACGCCCTCCAGCACCACCAGCTCGAACCCGCCCGAGCAGTAACGCTCGGAGTCCTCGCAGCCGCGGCGCAGGATCACCGGGTCCCGGTCGCCCCAGACCTGGAGCACCGGCGCTCCCACCCTCGGGAAGCCCAGGCCGGGCGTGGTGAACGGTAGGGCGCGGTACCAGTTGACGCCCCCGCGTCGTACCCGCCGGTCCATGAGGCGCTCGGCGTCGCGTCGAGCCGCCGCGACGGGCAGGCCCGCCTGCTCCAGGCCGCGCTGCAACCCCTTGCGGTTGCCCAGGACCAGCTCGGGCAGGACCGGCAGCTGGAAGACGACGGAGTACCACCACCTGGGGAGCTGGGTGGTGGTCAGCATCGACCTGGCGAACGCTCCGGGATGCGGGACCGAGACCGCGGTGAGCGTCCGCACCAGCTCCGGCCGCTCCCCCGCGACCTGCCAGGCAAGGCCCGAG
>NZ_JBMCZA010000071.1:60216-63182 GCF_048654705.1 Nocardioides sp. CPCC 206348 | reverse complement strand
GACCTGGCGAACGCTCCGGGATGCGGGACCGAGACCGCCGTGAGCGTCCGCACCAGCTCCGGCCGCACCCCCGCGACCTGCCAGGCGAGACCCGACCCCCAGTCGTGCCCCACCAGGTGGACGGGTTCCCCGATCCACTCGAGCACTGCCTCGACGTCGGCGACCAGCTCGCTGGAGCGGTAGGCCCAGCGACTGCGCGGCGCCGCACCTGCCGAGGCCCCGCGGAGGTCCGGTGCGACGACGCGATAGCCGGCAGCGACCAGCCGTTCGGCCACGGCGTCCCACGACCTGCTGTCCTGGGGCCAGCCGTGCAGCGCCAGCACCACGCCCCGGCACTCCCCTGCCGGCCGGTGGTCGCGGACCGAGAACACCAGCTCGCCCCGCGGTACGTCGATGGTTGCTACGGGCATCCCGCCATGATGGCAGTTGGGCTCAGGGGCCGCCGACGATGCGGTCCACGACCGACTGCGACACCGAGTGGTACGTCGGCCGGGCGATCGCGTAGATCTCCCGGGCTCGTGCGAGCCCCCGGTCGCTGGCGGCGAGCTTCTCGTAGACACGCCGGATGTAGAGCGCGCGACCGTGCCGGGTCAGGAAGGCAGCCAGGGCCTCGTCGACGGCAGGCTCCTCGAACACGTAGCCCGACTCCGCGGCCAGCTCGAGCCACGCGGTCGCGATCTCGATGTTCCCGCTGGTGCTGAAGCCGAACTGGCTGTCGACCGCAGCCAGCACCGCGTGGTCGATGTCGACCGGCAGCGCACGCACGAAGTGCACCCACTGCTGGCTGACCCACTCACCGGAAGCCTCGACGAGCTCGGCCAACGCGCTCGCCCCACCCGTCACCAGCAGGGCAGCCTGCTCGTCGACGCGGTCGAAGGCGTCGGAGGTGAACTCGGGCGCGTTGTCCGGGACGCCGGGCCCGTGCACCCAGGCCTCCAGCTGCAGGTCCTCGGCCGACACCCCGGCCGACTCCAGCAGCTCGGTCGACAGGTGGGCCAGGAAGGTGGCGGTGTCCATCGACTCGAACGCGAAGCGGTCGAAGTAGTCGCGCAGGAACTGGTCGAACCGCTCGCGACCGACCTTCGACTCGATCAGGCGCAGGAAGAGCGAGCCCTTCTCGTACGGGATCTTCGTCGGCCCGTCGTCGGGGTCCCGGCCCGCCATGTCGAGCTCGAGCCAGGTGTCGCGCGGGGCCTCGTCGGCGACGGCCCGGGCAAGGTCCTGGCGACCGAGCCGCAGCAGCATGCTGGTGTACGCGGCGCCGTACAGCTCCTCGTCGATCCGGGTCTCGAAGTAGACCGTGAAGCCCTCGTTGAGCCAGATGTCGTTCCAGGTCGAGTTCGTGACGAGGTTGCCCGACCACGAGTGGGCGAGCTCGTGCGCGATCAGGGTCACCAGTGACCGATCACCCGCGAGGATGGTGGGCGTCGCGAACGTGAGGCGCGGGTTCTCCATGCCGCCGTACGGGAAGCTCGGCGGGAGCACCAGGATGTCGTAGCGGCCCCAGCGGTAGGGGCCGTAGAGCCGCTCGGCCGCCCCGATCATCTGCTCGGTGTCCGCGAACTCCCATGCGGCACCCTCGACGACCGACGGCTCGGCGTAGACGCCACTGCGCTCGCCGATCTCGCGGAACTCGAGGTCGCCCACCGCAAGGGCGATGAGGTACGACGGCACGGGCTGCGGCATCGAGAACCGGTAGGTCCCCGAGGAGTCCAGCTCGACCGGGTTCTCGGCACTCATCAGCGCGAGCAGGTCCGCAGGCACCCGGATGGTGGCGTCGTAGGTGACGCGGACAGCGGGACTGTCCTGGCACGGGATCCAGGTGCGGGCGAGGATCGGCTGCGACTGGGTGAACAGGAACGGCTTGCCGGATGCGGTCTGCTCGGGCTCCAGCCACTGGACGGCGCGAGCCTCCGGGCTCGTCGCGTAGTGCACGACCACCCGGTCCGCCGTACCGACCTCGACCGTCAGGGCACTGCCCAGGACCGGGTCGTGGTCGCCGAGCGCGTACGGCAGGGCGACACCGTCGGCTCCCGTCACGCGCTCGACGGCGAGCTGCCACGTGTCGAGCACCAGCTCCGTGGCACCGGGCGTGCGGTGCTCGAGGTCGAACGTCGCGCTGCCGGTCAGCGACCGCGACACGAAGTCGACGGTGAGGTCGAGCGCGACGTGGGTGACCACGACCTCGTTGGGCCGGGCGAACGAATGGGGATCGGGAGTGAAGGACCGAGGCACCGCACCAACCTATCGAGGCGGTGTCGAAGACCGGGGTTTCTCCCGGCTCGTTCCGCCCATGGTGTCCCCGACTCGAAAAACACGAAACCCCGGCGCCGAAGCACCGGGGTTTCGCTATCTGAAAGTCAGACGGGGCGAACGTTCTCCGCCTGCGGACCCTTCGGGCCCTGCGCAGCGTCGAACTCGACCTGCTGGTTCTCCTCGAGCGACTTGTAGCCGTCACCCTGGATAGCCGAGAAGTGGACGAAAACGTCCGGGCTGCCGTCGGCCGGGGCGATGAAGCCGAAGCCCTTCTCGCTGTTGAACCACTTGACGGTTCCCTGAGCCATGATGTTTCTCCTTGTTGTGTAAAGCAGGAACATCCAGACTAGAACGCTCCCTAACACAGAACCGTAGTGCAGGAGTGGCTGAGCGCAAGGATCGGCGCACAACCGAGCCCATCATTCTTTCCGCTCGCGGGGTGTCCGGAGCCGGTCAACGAGCCCTGATCGTGCCCGCCACGAAGTCGTAGTCACCGGACCAACCGTCGCCGGACGCCGGCGTCATCCCCGCGCAGCCGGCCCGGAGGTTCTCGCAGCGGAACCGCGCGCCGCCCGCCGTGTGGATGTCCAGGCGCGACCGGAAGTGCCAGGAGAACACGTTGCCGTCCCCCGTCGGGTCGGCGCTGCGTGCCCGGGCGTCGCTCTGCCAGCGCCGGGTCAGGAGGCGGGCGTCGGCCGTCGGGTCGTGAG
>NZ_JBMCZA010000071.1:37114-60206 GCF_048654705.1 Nocardioides sp. CPCC 206348 | reverse complement strand
GTGGATGTCCAGGCGCGACCGGAAGTGCCAGGAGAACAGGTTGCCGTCCCCTGTCGGATCCGCACTGCGTGCCCGGGCGTCGCTCTGCCAGCGTCGCGTGAGCAGCCGCGCGTCGGCCGTCGGGTCCCGGTCGAGGTACTTGTCGAACCAGGCGCTGGTGTACCAGGCGACCAGGTCGATGCCGCGCAGGCTGGCGGGGAGCGCTGCCGGCACGTCGTTGAAGTCGAAGTGGGTGCCGCCGCGGATGACGATCGCGCCGGTGTCCACGCCCGCCTGCGTGTGGGCGAGTGAGGCACGGGACTTCCCGAGCGGGTTCGGCGGAGCGAGGAACGGCAGCGGAGCGAGCAGGTAGTCGCCCGTGATGCCGAGGGCCGGCTTCGTGATCCGGGGCGCCGGACCGGGAGGAGCCTCGAAGCACGGCGTGGGCAGACCGCTCGTGATCCCCGCCGCACCGGCGAAGTCAGGGTTCGGTGCGGCGAACGCGGCGAGCTCATCGGGCGCCGGCGAGACCGGGACGCAGAGGTTGTCGAGTGCGACACCGGTCGAGACCCGCGGGTCCTTCTGCGTCAGCCACGAGGTGGCCACGGCGCCGTACGAATGACCGGTGAGCCCGATCCGGGACCCGTCCAGGAGGTTCCAGAGCGGGTTGTAGGCGGCGTTGCGGCCGGCGGCGACGCGACGGACCTGCTTCGCGGCGTGCGACGTGCCGGAGATCCGGCTCACGCGGGGGACGTACGGCTTCGCCGGCGTCGACAGGAAGAAGTCGAGGGCGTCCTGCCCGCCGTCGTAGAACGTGAGGCCGTTGCCACCGAGGCCGATCGGTCCGTCGGAGGAGCCCTTGGGTGCGAACAGCCCGAGCAGCGGAATGCCGGCGAACGCGTCCTCGAGCTGGTCCGGCTTGGCACCGAACTGGTCGGACATGCCTTCGCCCTGGACGTCGAAGGTCATCACCACGAAGCCGCTGCGGGCCAGGGTCTGGGCGAGGTACCAGTAGATCTCCTCGAAGCCGACGATCGACCCGTTGATCACCACCACCCCGGGCCGTTTCGCGGGGCCGGTGCGGGTGGCCCACACGTGGCCGGACATCGTCGCGCCCGACCGCGAGGTGTAGAGCACCGGCTCGACCAGTCCGCCCTTCACCGTCCAGCCCTGCACCCGCGGGTCGATCGGACACAGCACGATGGCGGTGCAGGAGTTCACGTTCGGCTGCCGCTCGGGGTCCGTCAGCATCGTGCGGAACCGGGCGAGCTGGTACTGGCTGGTGCTGGCCAGGATCCCGGGGAGCAGGTCGAGGTGCCGCGTCGCGTTCTGCCCGGTGACCCCCACGTTCGCGGCCTCGCACGCCGCCCATTCCGCGCTGGGGTAGGTCGCCGCGTCGCAGGCGGTCGTGGGCGCTGCCTGCGCCGGCGACGCGAGCGGCGGTCCACCGGTCAGCAGGCTGGCCACGACTGCCCCGGCCAGGAGGGCCGCCGCCCGCCGACGGCCGGATGTGACGGTCTTCACGAGGGTGCGCACGGAAGTTGAACGATCGGACGTGCGCCCGGTGACGTCAGCGCTGGTACGGCGCGGCCCCGGGCCACGGACGGCGGTAGCGTTCGGCACCATGAACGCGATTGCTGCACCCGATTCCGCCGTCCGGACCGCCGCCGCCGAGCGCCTTGCGGGGCTCGCGACCCCTGCCGGTGCCCTCGGCCGTCTGGGCGACCTCGGCGTCTGGCTGTCTGCAGTGCAGGGCGTGTGCCCGCCCGCTCCGCTCGAGAACGTCCGCCTGGTGATCTTCGCCGGCGACCACGGCGTGGCACAGCACGGCGTCTCGGCCTACCCCCCGGCCATCACCCCGCTGATGGTGCGCACCTTCGTCCTCGGCAAGGCCGGTGTCTCCGCGCTGGCCAACGCCCACGGGGTGCAGGTGCGGGTCCTCGACATCAGCGTCGACGACGACCTCGAAGGTGTGCCCGCCGACGTCCAGTCGCACAAGGTCCGTCGCAGCAGCGGCGCGATCCACCTCGAGGACGCCCTGACCGCCGAGGAGACGGAGCGCGCCATCGAGACCGGCCGCGCCGTCGCGCGTGAGGAGATCGCGGCGGGCGCGCAGCTCCTGTTGTCCGGCGACATGGGCATCGGCAACACCACGCCTGCGTCCGCGATGGTCGCCGCCGCGCTCGGCCTCCCGGCCGTGGAGGTCACCGGCCGCGGCACCGGCGTCGACGATGCGGCCCTGGTCCACAAGCAGGTCGTGGTGCAGCAGGCGCTGGACCGCGCCGGCGCGCGCCTCGACGACCCGATCCAGACCCTCCAGGCCGTCAGCAGCGCTGACCTGGCCGCCACCGTCGGCTATCTCCTCGAAGCCGCGGAGAGCGGCGTACCGGTGCTCCTGGACGGCCTGATGTCGGTCGCCTGCGCCCTCACCGCGGACCGGATCGCCCCTGGTGCCGCTGCCTGGTTCGCCGCCGGCCACCGCTCCACCGAGCCGGCCCAGACCCTCGCGCTCGAGAAGCTCGGCCTCGAGCCGGTCCTGGACCTCGGCATGCGCCTGGGCGAGGGCTCCGGCGCCGTGGCCGCCGTCCCGGTCCTCCGGTCGGCCGCTGCCCTGCTCCGTGACGTCGCGCTGCTCGCAGACCTGATGCCGCCGGCGTGACGCCCTCGTGAACCCAGCCCTCGCCGGCCGCAGCCTCCGGCTCGCGATCGGGACCCTGACCGCCCTGCGGGTGCCCGCAGTCCTGCGGGTGACCCCGGCCGACGCCACCGGCGCGATGTTGCTGGCACCGCTCGCGGTCCTGCCGCTCGGCCTCGGCGTCGCGCTGGTCGTCTGGGGCGGCGGCCGGCTCGACCTGCCCGCCCTCGCAGTCGCCTTCGCGGCGATCACCCTGCTGGCCGTGGGCAGCCGCGCCCTGCACCTGGACGGGTTGTCCGACGTCGCCGACGGACTCACGTCGTCGTACGACCGGGAACGGTCACTGGCCGTCATGAAGAGCGGTACGGCGGGCCCGGCCGGTGTGGCAGCCCTCGTGCTGGTGCTCGGGGCGCAGGCCGCCGGCCTGGCCTGGTTCGTCGGCGGGGATCGTGAGCTGCGCGCGGCTGCGATTGCCGGGGCGGCCGTCTGCGCGTCCCGCGCCGCGCTCTGGATCACCTGCTCGACCCTCGCCCCGCCGGCGCGCGAGGACGGGCTGGGCGTCACGTTCACCCGCCGCATCCCGGTCGCCGTCACGGTGGTCGGCTGGATCGCCCTGGCAGCCCTCGCTGCCCTCGTCGACCCGGTCCGCGGCCCGGTGACCGTCGCGGTCGCCGCCCTGGTCGTCGTCGCGCTCGTCACGCACACGGTCAGGCGGTTCGGTGGAGTCACCGGCGACGTGTTCGGCGCCGGGATCGAAGTGGCGCTCGCCGTCCTGCTGGTGGGACTCGCCGGGGCCTGACGTCGGCCTACGGCCTCAGAGCTTCAGCACCCGCCCCGAGATGACCAGGTGCACCTCGTCGCAGGCGCTCGCGACGCGCTGGTTGACGATGCCGAGCAGGTCGCGGAACAACCGACCCGACCGGTGAGCGGGTACGACGCCGAGGCCGACCTCGTTCGTCACGAACACCACGTCCACCGACGTCTCGGCGAGCGCGGCTGCGACGTCGGCAACCCGTTCGCTCACGACCAGCTCGGCGTCACCGATCGGCCGTTCCCACAGGTCGGCCTTGTCGATGATCGTGGTCAACCAGGTGCCCAGGCAGTCGACGAGCACCGGCGTCGTCGCAGCGCGCAGCACACCGGCCACGTCGTTCGTCTCCTCGGTGATCCACGAGTCGGGCCGACGGACCCGGTGCGCGGTGATCCGCGAGACCCAGTCGGCGTCGTCGTACACGGGGCCGGCGGCGACGTACGTGACCGCAGGGGCGGCCGCCACCAGCTGCTCGGCGTGCACCGACTTGCCCGACCGGACTCCCCCGGTGACCAGTACCTTCACGTGCGCCTCCTCAACCGACGGTGAACGCGACCTTACGGGCCGCGAGGTCTGCCGTGGCAAGAGTGGCCTCGACCTCCTCGCCGAGCGGCAGCGGCTGCGGCGACGTCACCGGTGCTTCGACGCCGACCTCGGCGAGCATCACGACGCCCGACTTCGGGTCGTCGTCGCGCAGGCTGGTGACCACGCCCGCGAACTTCTCGCCCACGCGACCCGACAGGACGGCCGCTTCGAGCAGGTCGAGCACGGCGCGCTCGTAGGAGCCGGCGCGACGGGCCGAGTCCTGGAGGGTCTTCGGCAGTTCCGGCAGCGCGGCGGTGACCCACTCCGGGACCGGCTGTCCGGCGCAGATCGCGATGCAGACCTCGCCCGTGTAGCGGTCACCCAGGCGACGCAGGGGCGCGGTGACGTGGGCGTACTCGGCGGCGATCGCGGAGTGCTTCGTCTGCTCCGGCAACTCGCCGTTGAACGCGGCGTACCCGCTGCCACGCAGCAGGCGCGTGCAGGCCACGACCATCGCCTGGTGCTCGGACTTCGCGGGATCGAGGGACCGGATGAAGGCGGGATAGTCCGTCGCCCTGGGCCAGTCGATCTTCAGCGCGTGGGCGACGCGACGCAGCCGGGCGACGTCGCGCGGGTCGGCCGGCGGCAGGGTGCGCAGCATGCCGACCTTGGCGCCGACCATGAGCGACGCAGCCGAGATGCCGGTCAGCAGCGAGATCTGGGCGTTCCACTCCTCGACGGGCAATTGCTTGCGGAACGCGAGCTCGAAGCCGTCGGCGGTCTCCTCGATCTCCTGCTCGGGCAGGGGCAGCGAGATGCCGCCGCGCGCGAGCTCCTGCTGCTGGCGGAGCAGGCCGACCTCCTTCAGCAGGACGAGGACCTCGCCGGCCGAGCCGTCGTCGAGCGCCGCCTGGGCCTCGACGTAGGAAAGGCGCAAGGTCGAACGCACCAGCGCCCGCTCGACGTGCACCTTGGTCGGGGTGCCCGCGGCGTCGACCTCGATCGTCCACAGCAACGCGGGGGCCGTCTGGTCGGGCAGCAGCGACGCTGCCCGCTCCGAGAGCGCCGGCGGGTGCAACGGGATGCGGGTACCGGCGCCGTACAACGTCTCGCCGCGGCGGTGTGCCTCCAGGTCGATCGGGTCGCCGGGCTTCACGAAGGCAGCCACGTCGGCGATCGCGTAGTGCACGACGAAACCGCCTGATTCATTGGCGGATCGTTCGATGTGCAATGCCTGGTCGAGGTCCATCGAACCGGCCGGGTCGATCGTGATGAACGGCAGGTCCGTCCGGTCCAGCTCCGGGAGTACGACGTCCGTCGCTGCCCGCTCGGCAGCGCTGATCACGTCGGCGGGGAACTCCCCCGGCAGCTCCAGTTCCTTCGCGATCTCCTCGAGTCCCTGCGTCAGCGCAGGGGAGCTCGCCTTGACCCGGACCACGACGTTGCTCGGCATGCGGCCGACACTATCGGGGAGCCCTATCCTTTCCCGGTGCTGATCCTGCTGCCGCCGAGTGAGGGCAAGTCCGTTCCGACCCGGGGCAAGGCGCTCGACCTCGCGTCCCTCTCCTCGCCCGAGCTGACCGCCGCCCGCAGCGAGGTGCTCGAGGCCCTGGTCGCGCTGTGCCGCGACGACGCGGACAAGGCGGCCGCCGTACTCGGGCTCTCACCGGGACAGCTGGACCTGATCGACCGCAACGCCGACCTGGTGGCCGCACCGACCGCTCGTGCGGACCGGATCTACACCGGCGTCCTCTACGACGCCCTCGACCTCGAGACCCTGTCGGCTGCGGCGAAGCGCCGCGCGACGAGCCGGGTGGCCGTGGCCTCCAGCCTGTTCGGGATGGTTCGCCTCGGTGACCGCATCCCGTCCTACCGCCTCTCCGGCGACGCCTCGCTCCCGCCCGTCGGCCCGGTCGCGGCGATCTGGCGCGAAGCTCTGCCGCCGGTGATGACCGCGGCGCTCGGCCGCGGACTGCTCGTCGACCTGCGGTCGGGGATGTACGCCAACTTCTGGCGTCCCGCACCCGAGCTCGCCAAGCGGGTCGCGACCGTCCGGGTCCTGCACGAGCACAACGGCACCCGCAAGGTCGTCAGCCACTTCAACAAGGCCACCAAGGGCCGGATCGTCCGCGAGCTGCTGGAGGACGGCGCCGACCCGCGCACCCCGGCAGCCCTCGCCGCGACGCTCGAACGCCTCGGCTGGACCGTCGAGATCAGCGCCCCCGGCAAGACCGGAACCCAGCTCGACGTGGTCGTCAGCGAGCTGTAGTTCGCAAGCTCGTCGAGTAGCGGCGAGCGCCAGCGAGGCGCGTATCGAGACGCAGCGGGTTGGACAACCCACTGTCGATGTCGCGCCGCTTCACTGAGCCCTGTTCACGGCACCACCGAGCGGAACGTCGCATGAACGGGCTCCCCGCCGTGCCCTTCACGCCAGGAGGAACGTAGCCAGTACGGAAAGCCCGGCAAGGGCCCCGGTGACTCGTGCGGCAGTGGCGATCGTGCCCGCCCACGTAGAAGCGGGTTGTAGTGCGTGACGCATCAGAAGAACGCCCAGAGCAGCGATGGGGAACAGCACGATGATCAGTAGCGCGCCGCCGGACACCGCAACATCAAGAGGAGTCACGTACTCGCTCGTTCCCTCGCGAAGGACCTCCAGCGCCGCTGGGGCTCCCACGACCAGGCAGAGGCCAGAGGCCGAAAGAGCAAGCGCGAGGAACGTGACGTTGACGTACAGGTCGCCTTCCAGGCGATGCGTTTCCGGATTCTTCACACTCCGCCCCTGACGCTCTCCCATGCTTCGAACGCTAGCGTCCGCTCATAGCCACGAGTAGACAGCTGAGTCGCGGCGAATCGACGCGGCGCTGCCCATGGGTGGCCCGACCTTCAACTAGCCCATCGTCTGTGGCCAGCTGTACTCGTCGAACCAGATCGTTGCGTTCATGGACGCGAGCAACCCGAGTGCTTCCGGTTCGAGGGCCCAGCCGAGCATCTGATGCTGGCCGGGCATTTTCACCAGTTGATGCCCGTCCTGCTCGGTTTCGACCTGCTCTTCAGCGACTCCATTGCGGTCGTTGAAGTAGCGGACGACGACGAGGGTGGCGTGAACTTCTTCGCTGTCCGTGAGGTCGCGGATTCGACTCGCGACAGGCGAGATGCGGTCGAGTAGCGGCGCCACCAGGTCCTCAACGTCCATGTTGGGCGCACGATTGACGATTTCCCATGAGTGTCGCGCAGGGATGGGCGGCTCGGCGCGCTTGCTGCCGCGTACCCGCACTTCGTCTGGTTCCATCCCAATTTCGGTGGACAGTTCAGCAGCCGACCGAGTGGTGGATCCCAACTGGAAGTACGCGTACTGATTCATCCAGAAACGTCGGTCACGCCTGAGGCGTGGGCGTGCGGGTCGCGACATGCTGCGAGGTCACCAGCGGCCGGTGTCGAGCAACGTCCGCCGACCGGCGGGCAGCGCGTTGAAGAATCGGAGCGAACCCTTCTGCTCCCCGGTGGCCAGGTCTTCGTAGAACGAGAGAACCGAAACAGCAGCGGGCGAGAGCTCCATCCGGAACAGCGACTCCAGCGGGGCGTCGACGGCGTGCGCGACGAGCGTCTTGATCGGTGTCACGTGACTGACCAGCACGACGGTCTTGCCGGCGTGCTTCTTCAGGAGCCGGGCCAGGGCGTCGAGGACGCGGGCCTGGACGGCCAGGAACGACTCCCCGCCCGGGGGCGAGGCGGCCATGTCGGCGAACCACGCCTCCAGTCCGGCCTTGTCCTTCTCGCCGACCTCGGTGAAGGTCATCCCGTCCCAGTCGCCGAACTCCATCTCGGCGAAACCGGGCTCCTCCTCGACGGGAAGGCCCAGCTTCTCGGCGATGATCTCGGCCGATTCGCGGGTGCGTCGCACGGGTGAGGACACGACGACGCTGATGTGGTCACGCAGCTCGGTCAGCCACTCGGCTGCTTCCGCGATCTGCGCCCGACCCTCCTCGGAGAGGGCGGGGTTGTCGCCGCCGAGTCCACCCGAGAACCGGCGACCGGTCGTGTGCGGCGTGACGCCGTGGCGGACCAGCACGATCGTCGTCGGCGAGCCCATCCCCGGCGGTGCAACCGGAGTTGCCGCAGGCGACTCGAGCTCCTCGACCAGCGACTCGGGCTCGTCGGCGACCCCGTCACCGGCCCCGTCACCGTCACGGGCACCGTCACCGACGATGAGCCCGACAGGAGCAGCGGCCGGTTCGATCACGGCCGTGACGCCCGACCGCGTACCGTCGAGCGCCTCGTTGGCGAGCCGGTCCGCGTGGCCGTTCTGCTCCCGCGGGACCCACGTGTAGACGGTCCCGGCCGGAGCGAGCGCCAGCGCCTCGTCAGCGAGCACCCTCATGTCGGGGTGCTTGATCTTCCAGCGGCCGGCCATCTGCTCGACGACGAGCTTCGAGTCCATCCTGACCTCGACCTTGGCGTCCGGAGTGAACTCCGCAGCAAGCCTGAGGCCGGCGATCAGGCCGGAGTACTCCGCGACGTTGTTGGTCGCGAACCCGATCGTCGACCCGTCCTCCGCCAGCACCTCACCGGTCGTGGCGTCCTTGAGGACGGCGCCGTACGCCGCCGCGCCGGGGTTGCCGCGGGAGCCGCCGTCAGCCTCGATGAGGACGGTACGACGACCCGCTCCCGTCACGAGAGGCCGCTCTCCGCCGTCCGCACCAGGATCCGCTGGCACTCCTGGCACCGCACGACGGTGTCGGCCGGGGTGGCCCGGATGACCTGGAGCTCCGCCGCGTCGAGACGAATCTGGCAGCCGCCGCAGGCGCGCTGGCGCAGCTCGGAGGCGCCGATGCCGCCCTGGTTGGCGCGCAGCTTCTCGTAGAGCGCGAGCAGGTCGGCCGGGAGATCGGCGACGATCGCGTCGCGACCGGCACCCACCGTGGCCGCCTCGGCGTCGAGCTCGGCACCGCGGGCGTCGCGGGTCGCGGTCAGCTCGCCGAGCCGGGTGTCGATGCTCTCGATCGCGGCGGTGAGCTCGTCCAGCGCGGACTGCGCCTCCTCGAGCTGCTCCATGACCTCGAGCTCCTCGTCCTCCAGCACCGTGATCCGGCGCTCGAGGGTGTCGAGCTCGTGCTGCATCCGTTCGAGGTCCTTGGGGTTGGCGATCAGTCCTGCGTCCATCCGGTCGCGGTCCCGCTTGCGGCGCACCTTGACCGTCTCCACGTCGGCGTCGGCCTTGGCCTGGGCCACGGCGAGGTCGTCGACGACGATCCGCTGGTCGCGCATCCTGCCGTCGACATCGGCACGCTTGCCGAGGAGCTCGGCGATCTCGGCACCCTCTGCAGGATGGGTGCGCTGGTGGCGCAGCTTGTCGATCTGGGCGTCCAGCGCCTGCAGGTCGAGCAGGCGCAATTGGGCGGCGGGGTCGGCCTTCATCGGATGCTCTCGGGGATGCTCACGGATGCGCTCACAGGTGCATTGTCCAAGGGTCGGTGACGATCGTGCTCACCCGGGTCTCCACGGCGTCGCCCAGTGCCTCGACGAGGCGTTGCTCGACGACGGGCAACCAGGTCGATTCGGCGGCCCAGTGGGCGATGTCGATGAGTGCCGGCCCGCCCTTCTCCAAGAACTCGGCGGCCGGGTGGTGCCGCAGGTCGCTGGTGACGTAGGCATCCACGTCGAGCCCGGCCACCCGGTCCAGCAGGAAGTCACCGGCCCCGCCGCAGACGGCGACCCGCTTGATCGGGCGCTCCGGGTCCCCGGCGACCCGGACCCCGTGCGAGGTGGCGGGCAGCGCCTTCGCGACGGACTCGGCGAACTCGGCGAGCGTCACCTGCGCGACCGTGCCGATCCGGCCGGTCCCCGTCGTGGTGAGGCCGTTGTCGGCGAGCTGGACGACGTCGTACGCGGGCTCCTCGTAGGGGTGCGCGGCGAGCATCGCCCGGACCACGGCGGTCCGCAGCGAGCGCGCGAGGACCACCTCGATCCGCACCTCCTCGACCGTCTCGAGGTCGCCGACGGTGCCGATCATCGGGTTCGCACCGTCGAGCGGGCGGAACCGGCCCTGGCCGGGTGCGCTGGTGAAGGACGCGAAGTCGTAGTCGCCGATCCGGCCGGCGCCCGCTTCTGCGATCGCGGCGCGGACCGGGGCGGCAGCGTCCGCCGGGACGAAGACCGTCAGCTTGTCGACCGGCTCCGAGGAGGCCGGGATGATCGGTGCCAGCTCGGTGAGGCCGAGCGCGAGGGCCAGGGACTCCGACACTCCCCCGACGGCCTGGTCGGCGTTCGTGTGGGCGGTCAGCAGGGCGCAGTCGGCCTTCGCGAGGGTGTGCAGCGTGCGGCCCTTCGGCGTCGTCGCGGCGAACCCCGTGACGCCCTTCAGGAACAGCGGGTGGTGCACGACGAGCAGGTCGGCCTTCCACTCGGCCGCTTCGGCCGCAACGGCAGGCGTGGGGTCGACGGCGAAGAGGACCCTCTTCACGGACTGGCCCGGGTCGCCGTACACGAGGCCGACGGCGTCCCAGCTGTCCGCGGTCGAGGGCGGGTACCAGCCATGGATCAGGTCGGTGACGTCCTGGAGCGTGGGCATGAGCGTCAGGCTACTGCGGTCGCCGTGGGCGCCGGGACGGACACCGGCCCGGGATTGATACCCTGCCGGGGCCAGTCGACCTCCACAGAAGTGCGAAACGTGGAAGTCAGGGAACCCGGTGAGAGTCCGGGACTGACGCGCAGCGGTATGGGTGACGGACGGAGCACCGGGAAACCGGTACAGCCACTGGACCTTCGGGTCCGGGAAGGCGCTCCGCACCGGAGGATCCCGAGTCCGAAGACCTGCTGGCCCTTGCGACAACCGTCGCGAGGTCACCAAGGAATTTTGCAGGGGCAACGCGACGAGCCCCCTGACCTCGAAGGACCGCATCGCCATGGCCACGAATCGCAGCCGGCCGGACCGCTGCCCGGGCGTCGTGCACCCGTGGCTCGCCGAGGACGGCGGACTGGTCCGGATCCGGATCCCTGGCGGGCGGATCTCCCTGTCGTCCCTTCAGGCGCTGGTAGCCGTGGCCGAGGAGTACGGCGACGGGCGGGTGCGGTTGACGGCGCGCGCCAACCTGCAGGTCCGTTCGATGCCCGTCGACAGCGAGGCCGGGGACCGGCTCGCCGAACCGGCCCTCGTCGCCCTCGAGGCCACCGGGCTGCTTCCGTCGCGGGAGCACGACCGGATCCGCAACGTCCTCGTCTCCCCACAGACCGGGATCGCCGGCGGTCGCGCCGACCTGCGCCCCGTCGTGGCCGCGCTCGACGCGCTCCTGCTCGGCGACCCGACCCTCGCCGGGTTGCCCGGCCGCTTCCTCTTCACGCTCGACGACGGCCGCGGCGACCTCGCCGACCGGCATCGCGACCTGGGCCTCGTCGCCCTGTCCCCCGAGTCTGCGCAGCTGCGCGTCGGGACCGGGTTCGGGCCCGTGGTGCCCCTCGCCGGCGCCGCCGACGCGATCAGTGACCTGGCCCGCCTGTTCCTCGAGGCGCGTGGCGAGGGGCCCGAGGCGCCCTGGCACGTGACCGAGCTCCCCGCACCCCTGATTGACCCGGTCGCACCCGCGCCCGGCGCCGACATCACCAGCGCATCCCTGCCCTTCGGCCCCGTGGCCGGCGGCGAGCACGTGCAGGTGGACGAGACCGGCATCGATGCCAGCATGGTCGCGTCCATGCTCGCGTCACGGACCGGCCGGGGTGACCTGGTCGTCGTGACGCCGTGGCACGGTGTGCTGATCCCTGAGGAGAACCGCAATGAGTGAGCAGATCGACCTGACGGCACCGCCGCGCCGCTACGAGTACATCGCCGACGGCCCCGCGATCTACGTCGACTCGTTCGCGACCATCCGCCGGGAGTCCGACCTCACCGGGATCCCCACCGAGGCCGAGAAGGTCGCCGTACGGATGATCCACGGCAGCGGCCAGACCGACCTCGTGCGCGACCTCGTGATCCACCCGGGCCTCGTGTCCGCTGCCCGCACCGCGCTGGCGTCCGGTGCACCGATCCTGTGCGACGCCCGGATGGTCGCGATGGGCATCACCGCCGGCCGCCTGCCCGCCGACAACCCGGTGCACTGCTTCCTCACCGACCCCCGGACGCCCGAGCTGGCGAAGGCGTGGTCGACCACCCGTACCGCTGCGGCAGTCTCGCTGTGGGAGCCGCTGCTCGAGGGTGCCGTCGTCGCCATCGGCAACGCCCCGACCGCGCTCTTCCACCTGCTCGAGATGATCCTCGACGGCGGACCCCGACCCGCCGCGATCGTCGGCTGCCCCGTCGGCTTCATCGGCGCCGCTGAATCCAAGGACGCGCTCGCCACCTTCGCCACCGACCACGGCATCGACATCCCGTTCGTCACCGTGCGCGGTCGCCGGGGCGGCTCCGCCATGGCGTCCTCGGCCGTCAACGCGTTGGCGCAGGAGGAGGAGTGACCCTCCCCATGACCGGCTCCTTCCACGTCGTCGGCATCGGCCCCGGTGATCCCGAGCTCATCACCCGCAAGGCCGAGCGCCTGATCGGTGCCGCCAGCGTCGTGGCGTTCCATGCCGGCGTCACCAAGCAGTCGCATGCCCGCCGGATCGCCGCGCACCTGATCCCGGCCGACGCCGTCGAGGAGGAGCTGCGCTACCCCGTCACCACGGGCAGCACCGACCACCCCGGCGGGTACGTCGGCGCGCTGGCCGACTTCTACGACGAGTGCGAAGCACGGCTTGCCGCCCACCTCGACGCGGGTCGTGACGTCGTACTGCTGGCCGAGGGGGACCCGCTCTTCTACGGCTCCTCGATGTACCTCTTGGACCGGTTCCGCGACCGCTTCGAGACCGAGGTCGTCCCGGGCATCCCGGCCTTCGCTGCCGCGACCGCCGCCATCCCCGCTCCCCTGGTGCGCCAGACCGACGTCCTGACCGTCCTGCCCGGCACGCTCCCCGAGGCCGAGCTCGCCCGGCGCCTGGCCGACACCGACGGCGCCATCATCATGAAGCTCGGCCGCACCTTCCCGGCCGTCCGCTCGGCCCTGGCGCAGGCCGGTCGCCTCGAGGGCGCCTGGTACGTCGAACGTGCCTCGCAGCCCGAGCAGCGCTGGCTGCCCGTCGCCGAGGTGGACGCCGAGTCGGTCCCGTACTTCTCGCTCATCGTCGTTCCCGGTGACTCCGCGCACCGCCCGACCGCCTCCCGCCTCCGCTCGTTGGTTGAGGTGCGAGGAGCGCTAGCGACGAGCCTCGAAACCACCGAGACCATGGACGCTGCGGAGCTCCTCGTCATCGGCCTCGGCCCCGGCCCGGACGGCTGGCTCACCCCCGAGGCCTCCGCCGCACTGGCCGAGGTGTCGCACGTCGTCGGCTACGCGCCGTACGTCAACCGCGTCCCCCAGCGTGCCGGCCTGACCCGCCACGCGTCGGGCAACACCGTGGAGGTCGACCGCGCCCGGTTCGCCCTCGACCTCGCGCTGTCCGGCGAGCGGGTTGCTGTCGTCTCCGGCGGCGACGCCGGTGTCTTCGGCATGGCCGCCGCGGTCTTCGAGGCCGCCGCCGATCCGGCCCACCCGGAGCACGCGACCGTGCCCGTCCGCGTCCTGCCCGGCGTCAGCGCGGTCCAGGCCGTCGCGGCCCGCGCCGGCGCCCCGATCGGCGCCGACTTCGCGATCGTCAGCCTCTCGGACCGGCTCAAGCCCTGGGCCGTCGTCGAGAAGCGCCTGCGCGCGATCGCCGACGCCGACCTGGTGCTCGGCATCTACAACCCCGCGTCACGATCACGTCGCGAACAGGTCGTCGAGACCCAGAAGATCCTGCTCGAGCACCGCTCCCCCGACACCGTGGTGATCATCGGGCGCGACGTCGGTCGCTCCGAGGAGTCGGTCACCGTGACCACCCTGGGGGACCTGGACACCGACTCCATCGACATGAAGTGCCTGCTGATCATCGGCGCCTCGTCCACCCGCGTGGAGCCCAACGGCTCGGTCTGGACACCCCGATGGGTGGAGTGAACGTCACCGTCGTCGGGATCGGCGCGGACGGCTGGGACGGCCTCGTCCCGTCGTCCCGCGCACTCGTGGAGAGCGCCGAAGTGCTGCTCGGCGGCGAGCGCCACCTCGACCTCGTGCCGCCGATCGATGGCCAGGAGCGCGCACCCTGGCCGCGGCCGATGACCACCCTTCCCACCTTCCTGGAGCAGTACGACGGCCGCCGGGTCGTTGCCCTGGCCTCGGGTGACCCGCTGGTCTCCGGGATCGGCACCACGCTGATCCGCCTGCTCGGCCCGGACGCGGTGACGGTCGTTCCGGCCGTCTCGTCCGTCGCGCTCGCTCGCGCCCGGATGGGCTGGTCGGCCGAGGAGTCCGAGGTCGTGACGCTGGTGGGCCGCGATCCCGCCGCGCTGCGCCGCGAGCTGGCTGCCGGCCGCAAGCTGATCGTGCTGTCGTCCGACGACCGGACGCCGATCGCCGTCGCGGGCCTGCTCCTCGAGGCCGGCCACGGCGCCAGTGTGATCACGGTGCTCGGCGACCTCGGCGGCACGCAGGAGAGCCAGATCGACTTCACCGCCGACACGGACGAACTGCCGGCCGACCTTCCCCGGCTCAACGTGCTCGCCATCGACGTCCGGGGCCCCGGAACCGGCACGTCATCCTGGGCGCCCGGCCTGCCCGACGACGCCTTCGACCACGACGGCCAGATCACCAAGCGCGACGTGCGCGCCAGCGCGCTCTCGCGGCTCGCGCCCCGTCCCGGAGCACTGCTCTGGGACGTCGGTGCCGGCGCCGGATCGGTCGCGATCGAATGGCTGCGCGCACACCCGCTGACCGACGCCGTTGCGGTGGAGGCGAACGCGGACCGCGCCGCACGGATCGGCCGCAACGCCACCGCACTGGGCGTTCCGCGCCTCAAGGTCGTGCTCGGGACCGCACCCGAGGCACTGGCCGGACTCCCCCAGCCCGATGCGATCTTCGTCGGCGGTGGCGCGACCGCGCCCGACCTGCTCGACCTGTGCCGCAAGGCCCTGCGTCCCGGAGGCCTCCTCGTCGTCCACGGTGTCACGCTGGAGACCGAGTCGCTGCTGGTGGACGCCTTCCACGAGTACGGCGGCGAGCTCACCCGCCTGTCCGTCGAGCACGTCACCCCGCTGGGCGGCCGGTTCACCGGCTGGACCCCTTCGCGGGCCGTCGTCCAGTGGACCTGGGAGAAGGCATGACCATCCACTTCGTGGGAGCCGGCCCCGGCGCCGCCGACCTGATCACCCTGCGCGCCGCGTCGATGCTGGCGAGTGCCGACGTCGTGCTGTATCCCGGCACCTACATCGACGCCGCCGTCCTCTCGCACTGCCGGGAGGACGCGAACCTGGTCGACACCCAGGAGCTCGACCTCGACCAGATCACCGCCGTGATGGTGGAGGCGAACGTGGCCGACCTGGACGTCGTACGACTGACCTCGGGTGACCCGTCGCTCTACTCCGCGCTGCACGAGCAGACCCGGCGCCTCGACACCGCGGGAGTGCCGTGGGACGTGACGCCCGGCGTTCCCGCGTACGCCGCTGCGGCCGCGATCGTCGGGCGGGAGCTGACCGTGCCGCTGGTCGCCCAGTCCGTCGTGCTGACGCGTACCCAGGTCCGCTCCACCGCGATGCCCGAGACCGAGTCGCTGGCCGCGTTCGCCGCCACCGGCGCGACCCTGGTGCTGCACCTGGCGATCACGCGGACCCGCGAGCTGATGGCGGAGATCGAGCCGTTCTACGGAGCCGACTGCCCGGTGGCCGTCGTGTCCCGCGCGTCCCAGCCCGAGGAGCAGGTACTGCGTGCGACCGTCGGCCAGATCGCCGACCTGGTCGAGGAGGCCGGTCTCCGGCAGGCGGCCGTGATCCTCGTCGGACCGGCCCTCGCGTCGGGCTCCGCAGCGGAGTCGTACCTCTACTCAACCGAGCGCGTCCAGCGAAAGGCACGTCTCACATGACCCAGCACTTCCCGTTCACTGCTGTTGTCGGGTCTGGTGGGGCCGTCGGCGGCGCCGATGGGCCCGAGGGTCCCGACCCGATGGCGCTCGCCCTGATCCTGACCACGATCGCCCCCGACGTCGGTGGCGTCCTGGTGCGCGGCGAGAAGGGCACCGCCAAGTCCACGATCGTGCGGGCCCTGGCCGCCGTGCTCCCGCCCATCGACGTGATCGCGGGCGACCGGTTCTCCTCGGACCCGCACGACCCGGACTCCTCACCTGACGGCCCGTTCGCTGCCGATGCGGCTGTCGAGACCCGGGCCGTGCGCCTGGTCGAGCTGCCCGTCGGTGCGACCGAGGACCGGGTGCTCGGTTCGCTGCACCTCGAGCGCGCCCTGACCGAGGGCAAGGCCGAGTACGAGCCCGGCCTGCTGGCCCGCGCACACCGCGGCATCCTGTACGTCGACGAGGTCAACCTGCTGCACGACCACCTCGTCGACCTGCTCCTCGACGCCGCCGCCATGGGCCGCTCGACGGTCGAGCGCGACGGTGTCTCCGTCGAGCACGCCGCACGTTTCGTGCTCGTCGGCACCATGAACCCCGAAGAGGGCGAGCTGCGTCCGCAGCTGCTCGACCGGTTCGGCCTGACCGTCGAGGTCGCCGCACCGCGGGTCCCCGCACTTCGTGCCGAGGTCGTCCGCCGACGGATGGCGTACGACGCCGACCCGGCCGCGTTCTCCGCCCGCTACGCCGAGGCCGAGCAGGCCCTGGGTGACCGGATCTCCTCGGCGCAGGGACTGGTCGGCGCGGTCCGGCTGACCGATGCCGCGTTGCTCAAGATCGCCGAGGTCTGTGCGGCCTTCGACGTGGACGGCCTGCGCGCCGACATCGTCACCGCCCGCACCGCCGTCGCCCACGCGGCCTGGTCGGCTCGCGACGAGGTCACCCTCGCCGACATCCGGGTCGCCGCCACGCTGGCGCTCCCCCACCGCCGCCGCCGCAAGCCGTTCGACGCCCCCGGCCTCGACGAGGACCTGCTCGACAAGGTGCTCGGCGACGAGGAGCTGCCGCCGGAGGATCCGACGGATCCCGAGGACCCGACGGATCCGCCCAGCCCGGAGGAAGGGCCGGACGACGGGCTGGACGCAGGTCCCGAGGACGGTCCGAGCGAGGTCGAAGGACCTGAAGCCACCGACACCGAGACCGTCGACCAGGACGTACCGGCTCCGAGCGACCTGAGCTCGCCGACGTCGCCCGACAAGGGGTCGGGCGCCACCAGCCTGAGCGGCACCACGTCGACGTACCGCACCCGCCTGCTGACGGTCCGCGGCGTCGGCACCGGCACCGCCGGACGACGCAGCCGGGCCCGCACCTCGAGCGGTCGCCGGATCGGCGCGACCGTCCCCACCGGACAGGGCGGCGCCGTCCACCTGACCGAGACGATCCGCGCCGCCGCACCGCATCAGTTCGCGCGCGGTCGCGTCGACGGACGGCTGCTGTTGCGTGCGATGGACCTGCGGATCGCCGTACGCGAGGGGCGCGAGTCCAACCTGGTGCTGTTCTGCGTCGACGCGTCCGGCTCCATGGCCGCACGGCGCCGGATGGAGCAGGTCAAGACCGCCGTCCTCAGCCTGCTGCTCGACGCGTACCAGCGCCGCGACAAGGTCGGCCTGATCACCTTCCGTGGGCAGGGCGCCGAGGTCGCGTTGCCGCCGACCCACTCGGTCGATGCCGCCGCCACGCGACTCGAAGAGCTCCCCGCCGGCGGCCGCACGCCGCTCGCCGAGGGCCTCCTCGAAGCCGCGCACCTGCTGGCCGTCGAACGGACCCGCGACCCGCAACGACGGCCGCTGCTCGTCGTCGTCACCGACGGCCGCGCGACCGCCGGGGCCGAGGCCGTCCACCGGTCCCGGATGGCCGCCGCGCTGCTCGCCGAGACCGGCGTGACCAGCGTGGTCATCGACTGCGAGAGCGGTCCGATGCGGATGGGCCTGGCTGCCACGCTCGCCGAGCACCTCGGTGCCGAGCACGTGCCGATCGGCGAGGTCAACGCCGAGGACCTGATCTCCGCAGCCCGGAGCTGGGCAGCGTGAGCACAGCCCTGTACGACGTCATCGAGCGCCGCCGCGACGTCCGCGCCGAGTTCACGGGTGAGCCGGTCGACGAGGACACGCTGCTGCGGGTCCTCGGTGCCGCGCACCGTGCCCCGAGCGTCGGCATGAGCCAGCCGTGGGACTTCGTCGTCGTGCGCGATGCGGGACTTCGTCGTACCTTCCGCGACCACGTCGCCCACGAGCGCGACACGTTCGCCGCGTCGCTGCCGCCGGAGCGTCGTACGACCTTCGACAAGATCAAGGTCGAGGGCATCTGCGAGTCCTCGATGGGCATCGTCGTCACCCACGACCAGAGCCGCGGCGGCCAGCACGTCCTGGGACGGCACGCGATCGCCGACGCCGGGCTCTACTCCACCGTCCTCGCCATCCAGAACCTCTGGCTCGCCGCGACCGCCGAGGGCCTCGGCGTCGGTTGGGTGTCGTTCTACCGCGAGCCGTTCCTGGGCAGCCTGCTCGGCATCCCCGACCACATCCGACCCATCGCGTGGCTGTGCCTCGGCACCGTGAGCCACCTCGAAGCCGTCCCCGACCTCGAACGGCACGGATGGCGCAACCGCCGCCCGCTCGCCGACGCCATCCACCACGACACCTGGAACACCTGGAGCGACCGTGCCTGAAGGCCAGCCACTCGTCATCCCCGACGACGGACTCACCACCCGCCAGCGCCGCAACCGGCCGCTCGTGATGGTGCACACCGGCGACGGCAAGGGGAAGTCCACCGCCGCCTTCGGCCTCGCGATCCGCTCGTGGAACCAGGGCTGGAACGTCGGCGTCTTCCAGTTCGTGAAGTCCGCGAAGTGGCGCATCGGCGAGCAGACCGTGCTCGAGCGCCTCGGTGCGCTGCACGAGGAGACCGGCGAGGGCGGGCCCGTGGCCTGGCACAAGATGGGGTCGGGCTGGTCCTGGTCCCGCAAGGAGGGCACCGCTGAGGACCACGCCGCCGACGCCGTCGAGGGCTGGGCCGAGATCAAGCGGGCGCTGGCCGAGGAACGGCACGACCTCTACGTGCTCGACGAGTTCACCTACCCGATCAACTGGGGCTGGGTCGACATCGACGACGTCGTGGAGACGCTGGCCAACCGCCCCGGTCGGCAGTACGTCGTCATCACCGGCCGCCGTGCGGACCCGAAGCTGGTCGAGGTGGCCGACCTGGTCACCGAGATGACCAAGATCAAGCACCCGATGGACGCGGGCCAGAAGGGCCAGCGAGGCATTGAATGGTGACGGAGCGGTGAGTCTCCCGCGCATCGTCGTCGCTGCCCCGGCCACCGGCCAGGGCAAGACGACGGTTGCCACGGGACTGATGGCTGCGCTGGTCCGCGCCGGTCACGTCGTGAGCGGCCACAAGGTCGGCCCCGACTACATCGACCCCGGCTATCACGCCCTGGCGTGCGGCCGGCCCGGTCGCAACCTCGACCCGCACCTCGTCGGCGAATCGCTCGTCGCTCCATTGCTCCTGCACGGCGCCGCGGTGCCGGTGCCGGCGGACGTTGCGGTCATCGAGGGCGTCATGGGCCTGTACGACGGCCGGATCGGTGGCGACGGCTTCTCCTCCACCGCCCACGTGGCCCGCCTGACCCGCACCCCGGTCGTCCTGGTCGTCGACATCTCGAGGTCGTCGCGGTCGATCGGTGCCGTGGTGCACGGCATGGCGACGTGGGATCCGACCATCGAGATCGCGGGCGTGATTCTCAACCAGGCCGGTTCCGCACGGCATGCTGAGGAGGTGCGTTCCTCGATCTCGGTGCCCGTCCTGGGGGTGATCCCCCGCAACCCCGACATCGCCACGCCCTCCCGCCACCTCGGTCTGGTGACGGCTGCCGAGCGCGGTGAGTCCGCCGAGGTCGTCGCCCGCCTGGCCGAGGTCGTGACCGAGCACGTGGACCTGGCTGCGGTGCTCGACATCGCCCGGTCCGCCCCCGACCTCGACGCGGTCGCCTGGTCCCCTGCGGTGGTTGAGGTGCGAGCGTCAGCGAGCCTCGAAACCCCCGCAGGCTCGACACCTGCCCGCCCCGTCGTAGCCGTCGCCGCCGGCCGCGCCTTCACCTTCCAGTACGCCGAGACCACCGAGCTCCTCGAGGCCGCCGGCTGCCAGGTCGTCCCGTTCGACCCGGCCCTCGACGCCGCGCTCCCGGCCGGCACGGCGGGTCTCTACCTCGGCGGCGGCTTCCCCGAGGTCCACGCGAAGGACCTGACCGACAACGCCGCGCTGCGCGAGGAGATCCGCGCGGCCGTGGCCGACGGGCTGCCGACGGTCGCCGAGTGCGCCGGCCTGCTGTACCTCTGCCGCACCCTCGACGACGTCCCGATGGCCGGCGTGATCGACGCCGACGCCGCCATGAACGAGCGGCTCACCCTGCGCTACCCCGTGGCCGAGGGCGTCGCCGACACGTTGCTGACCCGGGTCGGCGAGCAGGTCACCGGTCACGAGTTCCACCGCACCCAGGTCGCGCCGGCTTCCGGCGCCACCGCCGCGTGGGAGGTCGACGGCGAACAGGTCGGCTTCGCGTCCGACACCCTGCACGCGTCCTACCTGCACACCCACTGGGCCGGACATCCCCAGCTCGCCGCACGCTTCGCGGCCGCCGTACACGACAGGCACGCGCGTGGATGACCCGCTGCGCCACCACGGCGATTCCGAGGCCCGCGAGGCCACGCTCGACTTCGCGGTCAACGTCTATGCGGGCGCGCGGCCCGGGTGGCTCGACGAAGCCCTACGGGCCTCGCTCGACGACGTCGGCGTCTACCCGAGCGCCGAGCGGGCGCAGCGTGCCGTCGCTGCCCACCACCGGCGTCCGTTCGACAACGTCCTGGTCACCGCCGGCGCTGCCGAGGCGTTCACCCTCGTCGCGCGGCTGCGGCCGTGGAGCATGCCCGTCGTCGTGCACCCCCAGTTCACCGAGCCGCACGCGGCGCTGGAGCAGGCCGGACACCGGGTCCGGTCCGTGGTCCTGCCGCCGCCGTTCGCGCTCGACCCGGACCTGGTCCCCGACGACGCCGACCTCGTCATCATCGGCAACCCCACCAACCCGACGGGCGCCCTCCACCCCGCCGAGACCATCCGCTCGCTGCTCAAGCCGGGCCGGGTCGTGGTGGTCGACGAGGCGTTCATGGACTGCGACCCGGACGAGTCCGAGTCCCTGGCGGGCCTCCGCGTCGCCGGGCTCGTCGTGATCCGCTCCCTCACCAAGCACTGGGGCATCCCCGGCATCCGCGCCGGCTACCTCGTCGGCGACGCGATGGTCGTGGCCGGCCTGGCCCTGAACCAGGCCCCCTGGTCCGTCGGTACGACGGCCGCCGCAGCCGTCCTCGCCTGCACCTCCCCCGAGGCAGTCGCCGAGGGCCGGCGCCGCGCCGAGGAGATCCGCGACTGGCGCGAGCACCTCGAGAAGGGCCTCGCCGACCTCGGCGTCCACCACCTCCCCTCCACGGCCTCCTTCGTGCTGGCCCAGGTCGGCGACGGCGTCCACGAACGCCTCCGCGCCGCCGGCATCGCCGTACGACGGGCCGACACCTTCCCCGGCCTCGACGGCTCCTGGATCCGCATCGCCGTCCGCCCCGAAGAGCTCACCGACCAGCTCCTCGCCGCACTCGCCAACCTCTAGGTTCGCCGGATCGTCGCAGGTCGAGGAGGTTGCGCAGCAACCGTCGCCCGTTGGTCGAGGAGGTTGCGCAGCAACCGTCTCGAGACCACCCGGGCACGGTGGTTGAGGTGCGAGGAGCGCCAGCGACGAGCCTCGAAACCCCCGCACGGTCCACCGACTCCCCACAAGCCTGCCTGTGGACGTCCCCTGTCCACAGGCAGGCTCGCGACGCTTCGCGATGTCGGACCTCGGTGATCTAATACATGTATGGATCTCGGAACCGACACCCGCTCTGATCGGACCTTGCTGTCCGACCTCAGCAAGGGCGTCAAGGTCCGGCAGGCGTCCCTGGTCCAGGAATGGGTCGACATCGTGGCCTGGGCCAACCGCAATATCGTGACCACGCCTGAGCTGGCAGCGACCATCGTGGACGGTGTGATCGACACGGGTGTTCCGATCGCGGGCGAGGGTGCACCGCTCGTGTCGGAGTTCAACCTGATGGAGCTCATCGCCGTGTTGGGCCGGTCCCCTGACGGTGGCCGTGCGTACGTCGGGCGGGTCATCGAGTGCGCTTGGCGCCTCCCCGGCATCTACGCCTCAGTGCTCGAGGGCCGCCTGGAGCCCTGGCGGGCCGAACGCATCGCGGACCTCACCCGGCCGTTGAACGCCGAGGCTGCTGCGTTCGTGGACCGCCAGCTGGCCGCGGTCGGGGGTGTCGGCTGGGCACAGCTCGAACGCCTGGTCACCGAGGCGGTGATCCGGTTCGACCCCGAACGCGCCGAAGCCCAACGACAGGCCGCCGCCGACCGTCGCCGGGTGGACTTCGACGACGTGGACCCGAACGGGCAGGTCGAGTCCCACAGCGTCCTGGACGCCGCCGACGCCCACGACTTCGACCAGGCCCTGTCTCGTCGAGCCAAGCTCCGCGGACAACTCGGAGACACCGACTCCTTCGACGTGCGCCGCGCCAAGTCTGTCGGCGAGATGGCCCGTCAGGACCTCGGCCTTGACCTGCTGTTCGCCGACGAAGAGACCGGTGAAGTGATGGCGACCAGCCCCGGGCGCAAGGTCGAGCTGAGCGTCCACATCACCGACACCGCCCTGAACGAGGACAACCCGTTCGCGAACCCGGTCGGCCGGTGGGACCAGGGCCGCACCCCGATCTCCACCGCGCAGATCAAGGAATGGCTGCGCGCACGAGACACCACCGTCATCGTGCGGCCCGTCATCGACCTCAAGCACTGTGTGCCGGTCGACTCCTACGAGATCCCCGACCGCATCCGCCGCCGCGTCGAGCTCCGCGACCACCAATGCCGGTTCCCCGGCTGCCCGCATCGGGCCTCGCGCTGCGATCTGGATCATGCGCAACCGTACGGGCAGGGTGGCGTGACCTGTCCGTGCAACCTCGTTCCCCTGTGTCGGCGACATCATCGCGCCAAGACCTTCAGCAAGTGGCGCTACGTGATCGTGTTGCCCGGGCACTACCTCTGGACCAGTCCCCACGGCCGACACC
>NZ_JBMCZA010000071.1:0-37104 GCF_048654705.1 Nocardioides sp. CPCC 206348 | reverse complement strand
GACCTGCTGTTCGCCGACGAAGAGACCGGTGAAGTGATCGCCACGGTCCCCGGTCGCAAGGTCGTCCTCAACGTCCACATCACCGACACCGCCCTCAACACGGACGAGGCCGGGAACCCGTTCGCGAACCCCGTAGGCAGGTGGGACGAAGGCCGTGCGCCGGTCAGCGTCGCGCAGATCAAGGAATGGCTCCAGGCACCCAACACGACCGTGATCGTGCGTCCGGTGATCGACCTCGCCGACTGTGTCCCGGTCGATTCCTACGAGATCCCTGATCGCCTCCGTCGGCGGGTCGAGCTCCGCGACCATTCGTGCCGGTTCCCCGGCTGCCCGAAACAGGCCACCGCCTGCGACCTCGACCACGCGACACCCCACGGGCAAGGTGGCGCGACCTGTCCCTGCAACCTCGTCCCGCTGTGTCGGCGACATCACCGCGCCAAGACCTTCAGCAGTTGGAGGTACGTGATCGTCCTGCCCGGTCACTACCTGTGGACCAGCCCGCACGGCCACCACTTCCTCGTCGGACCCGACGGCACCAGAGCACTCGACCCACCCCGCTCACCCGACCCCGACGAATAGCTCCCCCGCCCCGCACCCCGCCCACCAGCGGGGTCAGTGGCGCGCTCAGGGTGAGTCGCTGAGCGCGCCACTGACGTGCACGCACATGCCGAGGACCGTGCGGCCTCCTCGGCTCAACGCACCTGACGAATCTGTCGTCCGAACGGCCAAAACAGGACAGATTCGTCAGGTACGACGCGCACCCGTTCCGTCCGACTGTGCCGCGAATCGTGAGGGAGTGCCTTGGCGTTTGGAACACTTCTGGTATGAGGTGGAGCGGGGTCGTCGAGCCGGACTACTTTCAGTTCTACGCGAAGCGAGTCGGGGCGGAATGGCTTTCAGGCGCCACAGATGAGACCTACCGGCATCGCCTGTGGACTGATGGCGGGTTCGTAGTGATCAGCACGCTTCGAAAGTTTGGAACGACACCACTGACTCTCGACGTCGTCGCCGACGAACCCGCGCCTCCCTCAGGGTGCTGGCAGCACGTCGCAGAGGTAAGTCTCGATGGTGGCGGCGCCTTGGAAATCCTGAGCTGGCCCGGGGACCAGGAGCCGCGGTCAAAGCATGAGATTCCCGTGGGATCCGTGCGGCTCCGCGTTCATTGGGGCGGGCTGGCCCCAGGTCTGCGAGAAGGCATGGACGAGCAGGGAAACAGCAATGAGCACCTCGCGCTCATCGTTTGGCCTGCGCCGATCGCGCCATTCGCAACCCTCCGGGAATGGGATTCCTGGCCCCAGTAGGCACCCGTACCGCCACGGCGCACCGCCCCTGTCCGACACAATCGAGCGATGACGATGGCACTCAGCTACGACGCGGTGGGACACACCCACGTCGCCGACAAAGGCTGGAGTGCCGCTCCCCACGGCTACCGCCGACACGAACAGACGACCCGCCTCGGCGACGGCGACCGACTGTGGCAGGAGGCGTCCGCAGCGGTCATGAAGTGGTCGGTCAAGACCCGCAGCGGCTTTGCGGTGGAGTCCGCGCCGGGCGAGGACCTGCGTGTCAGGCCAGGCCAGGAGCGCACCCTGATCGCCTCGCTCGGGCCGTTCGAGCTGCGTGAGCCCGTCACGGTGGTCGCGATCGTCGATGATCCGAACCGTTGTGGATTCGCCTACGGCACCCGCGACGGCCACCCGGTGTCAGGCGAGGAGGCGTTCATCGTCCACCGCACACCGGACGGTGCCGTGTGGTTGACGCTGCGTTCGCTGACGCGTCCGGCGCGCGGGTCCTGGCGCCTCGTCTTTCCCGCGGCGCTCCTCGCCCAGCGCTGGTATCGCTTCCGCTACACGCGGTCGCTCCGCCCCTGACGAGACCTACGACCCCGCCCCACCCGCCGAGGACGCGATGATCGCGGCAGAGATGGCCGCGGTGACCGCAGCGTTCGTGGCGGCCACGGCGGCCTTGCTGGCAGCCCCCGCCCACTCGCCCTTCGCAATCACCTTGGCGCGCTTGCGGGCGGCAGAGCGTTCCGGTCCCGGGACGATCCGCTTGATGACGTTGCCGGCCCACAGGAGACCGATCAGCGGTCCGGTGGCGTCGTCAGGTTCCGCGTGACCCAGCAGCACCCCGACGACACCCGCGACGAGCGCATCGCGCCGGGCACCATCGACGACGTCGTACCGGACGACCGGGACCAGACCGAGGACCTTCTCGCGTCGCGGCACCAACGCACCCTCGACCACCAACTGGTCCAGCAACAGGGCGCGGGTGCCCTTGCCGATGCGCGGCACCAGGGAGGACGCCTTGTGGTCCCGGCCCGGCTTGATCCGCGACAGGGCATGGTCCAGCGCGCCATCACCCAGCGACGTGGGGGCGGCCAGCCGGACCCGCGCCTTCCGGCCCTCGCCCGCCATCTCACAGCGCTCAGCGAGCACCAGGTCGACCAGCGCAGCCCCGCCGGTCACGGGTTCCGATTCGGTCGATCCGATCAGGCTCCTGCCCGTCCCGGGGTCGATCGAGATCAGGGTCAGGTCCGCGGCGATGCCCATGTTGTGACGATAGTCGCGGTCCGCGCGGCGGTGCCCCTGTCCGCGGCGGTTCAGGATGCCCTAAAGTCAGCCCCGTAGGTCCAGGAAGCCGGTGAGAGTCCGGCACAGTCGCGCTACTGTGACACCGCCCCTGATCGGAGCGGTGAAGTCAGACCCGAGGCCCTTCACCTCAATCCAAACCGAGCAGGGACGCAGAATCCCTGAGGAGGACACATGTCTCAGATCACCGCCACCCCCACCGCAGGCGCCGTTGCCGTCCCGGTGGTCCCGCTGCTGAAGCTCGGGACGTGGGTCGTCTTCTTCGGCCTCCTCGCGATGCTCGCGATCTTCTTCGTCAGCAGCGACCAGGGCGCCGTCTCGCTCTTCGCCGGCAACGGCGTTCACGAGTGGGTGCACGACGCACGCCACCTGCTCGGCTACCCCTGCCACTGAGCTCGTGAGCACCACTTCTAAGGACAAGTCTGTCCTCACCCCCGGTGCCTTCCTGATCCGCGGCCTCGCGGCCGGCCTCATCGCCGGGCTCCTGGCGTTCGTCGTCGCCTTCGCCTTCGGCGAGCCGTACGTCGAGGACGCGATCGCGCTCGAGGAGGCCGCTGCCGCGCAGATGACCCCCGCCGAGATCGCCGCCGAAGAGGAAGCCGCGGCCCACGAGGACCACACCGGCATCGTGGAGATCTCGCGCGACAACCAGAAGAGCTGGGGCCTGCTCACCGGCACGCTCGCGGTCGGCACCGCCCTCGGCGGCCTGGTCTCGCTGGCGGTCGCAGGAGTCGTGGGTCGCCTCGGCAACCTGTCGGCCCGCGCCTCCACGGCACTGGTCGCACTGATCGGGTTCATCGCGATCGCGCTCGTCCCGTTCACGAAGTACCCCGCCACGCCGCCTGCCGTGGGCAGCGGCGAGACGATCGGCGGCCGTACGGCGTCGTACTTCGCCCTGCAGCTGGTCTCGGTCCTGGCCGCCATCGCCATGGTGGTCCTGGCCAACAAGCTGCGCGGCCGGCTCGAGGCCTGGACCGCCGCCACCATCGCAGCGCTCGGCTACGTCGTCGTCGTCGCCGTCACCGCGTTCCTGCTGCCGACGGTCAATGAGATCGGCAACTTCCCGGCCGACACGCTCTGGTACTTCCGCCGCTCCTCGCTGCTCGTCCTCGCCACCCTGTGGGCCACGATCGGCGTGATCCTGGTGGCGCTGGTCGGGCGTCTCCACGACCGCGCGGTCGCCGAGGCCAACCGGCGCGAGCTCGCCGCCAGCATCTGATCGGATCCTGGATGTTCAGCACCGCCAGCGGGCTGGTGCTCGGCTTCGCCGCGGATCGGCTCCTCGCCGACCCGCGGCGCGGCCATCCGGTCGCCGGCTTCGGCCAGGTGGCCGCAGCACTGGAGAAGGGCGTGTGGCGCGACGACCGCCCCACCGGCGTCGGGTACGTCGCCGTGCTGGTCGGCGGCACGGTGGCGATCGGCGTCGTGGCTGATCGCGCCACCCGCGCCCACCCGCTCCCCCACACGTTGCTGACCGCAGCAGCCACCTGGGCCGTCCTCGGCGGCACCTCGCTCGACCGCGAGGCGGCCGCCGTCAGCCGCCTCCTTGCCGACGACCGCCTTCCCGAGGCGCGGGTCCAGCTCACCCACCTCGTCGGTCGCGACACCTCGCAGCTCGAGGAGCCGGAGATTGTTCGGGCCACCCTCGAGTCACTCGCCGAGAACACCTCCGACGCCGTCGTCGCGCCCCTCGTCTGGGGTGCCCTTGCCGGCGTGCCGGGACTGGTCGGGTACCGCGCGGCGAACACCCTCGACGCCATGGTCGGCCATCGCAGCGCCCGCCACGAACGGTTCGGCTGGGCAGCGGCCCGCCTGGACGACGTGCTCAACCTTCCCGGGGCACGGCTCACCGCCCTGCTCACCGTCGCGCTGGGCGCCGACCACCGAGGCGCCTGGCGGGCCTGGCAGCGCGACGCCGGCGGACACCCCAGCCCCAATGCGGGTCCGGTCGAGGCCTCCTTCGCCGGCGCCCTCGGGATCCGCCTCGGTGGCACGAACGACTACGCGGGTCGCATCGAGCATCGCGCGGTGATGGGCGACGGACCGCCACCCACCCGGGCCGACCTCGACCGGGCGCGCACACTGGCTCGACGCATAGGGTGGGCCGCAGCAGCGACCGCTGCAGGCGTGGCGGTCGCCACGCGCTCCCGGAACCGGCAGGCACGATGAACCAGTTGCTGCACCAGACCACCGCGCTGCTCACCCGCACGCCACTGCTCCAGACGCCGCGAGCCGCACTCTCGCGCCTGGCCCGCTCGGTGACCCAGTCCCCCAGCCCGCTCGACGGACGCGCCGTCCTCATCACCGGAGCGAGCTCCGGCATCGGCGAGGCGACAGCGCATGCCGCCGCCCGTCGCGGCGCACACGTGCTGCTGGCCGCGCGCCGGGCCGAGGAGCTCGAGCGGGTCCGGCACCAGGTCGTCGAGGAGGGCGGACGGGCGAGCACCTACGTCGCCGACCTGACCGACGGCGACCAGGTGGACGCGCTCGTCGAGCAGCTGCTCGCGGAGCATGGCGCGGTCGACTACGTCGTCAACAATGCCGGGCACTCCATCCGGCGCTCGCTCGAGCACACCCACGGCCGGCTCCACGACTTCGAGCGGATGATGGCGGTGAACTACTTCGGCCCCGTGCGCCTGACGATGGGCCTGCTGCCGGCCATGCGCGAGCAGCGCTTCGGGCACGTGGTCAACATCGTCACCTGGGGCAACCAGATCAGGGCCCCGAAGTTCGCGCCGTACATCGCCTCGAAGACCGCGCTCGACGTGTTCGGCCGGATCCTGGCCCGGGAGGCGTTCTTCGACAACGTCACCTGCACGAACATGCGCGTCGCGATCGTGCGGACGCCGATGATCGGACCCACGGCCGCCTACGAAGGCCGCGGCGAGAGCGCCGAGGAGTGCGCCGACCGCGTCGTCCGTGCCCTGGAGGACCGTCCGGTCACCGTAGACGGAGCGTTCGGGACGTTCTACGCCGCGTTCAACGTGGTGGCTCCACGGCTGTCGGACCTGGTGATGGCGGTCGCGCACCGACGCGAGCCGGACTCCGCGGCAGCACTGAGGACCGTGCAGACGCACCACTGAGATCGGGTCTGCAGGACCGATCCGGAACTCGACGTATCAGCAGGTCCGGTTCCCGACTCCGAGGTGGGTCAGTCACACCCCCTCGGAAAGGAACCTGACATGCATCTCCAACCCCCCAACGCCCTCACCCGGGCCGTCCCGCTGGGACTGATCGCCCTCGCCCTCGGAGCGGCCTCGACGGTCGCCGCGATCGGTGACCCGGGCGTGAGCCCCCAGCACTACGCCGACGAGCTCGCCCCCGGCGCCTCGGTGACCATCACCAAGACGGTGGAGACGCCGCCCATCCCGCCGAACCCCGACATCGTCTTCCTGGCGGACACCACCACCAGCATGACCGCGAGCATCGGCAACGTGCAGTCCAACGCCAGCAGCATCGTCAACCAGATCCTGGCGGCGCAGCCGACGGCCCAGTTCGCCGTCGCCGACTACAAGGACACCGCCGACGCGACCGGGCACTTCCTGCTCCGGCAGCAGCTGACCGGCGACACCTCCGACGTCACGGACGGCATCAACGCGTGGACGCCGCTCTCGGGTGGCGGCAGCGACGCCGCAGAGGACTGGATCGGCGCGCTCGCCGACATCCCCGGCGCCGTCGACTTCCGCGACAACGGCACCCCGATCGTCGTGATGTTCGGCGACTCGACCAGCCACGACCCGTCCGCCGGTGACACGCTGGCGTCCGCGACGTCCGCCCTGCAGGCGGCCGGCATCCGGGTCATCGCGATCTCGGTCCCCGGCGCCGACGGCTACCTGTGGGACGGCCTGAACACGACCGGCCAGGCGTCGTACGTCACCTCACAGACGGGCGGCACGCTCACCAGCGCCAACCCCGACGAGGTGTCCGACGTGATCCTCAGCCAGCTGCAGAACCTGCCGGCCGAGGTCACCCACGAGGTCTCCTGCGACGCCGGTGTGACGGCCACGCTGACACCCGCTTCGCAGAGCGTCACCAGCGGCGGCACGGTCTCCTTCGAGGAGACGATCACCCTCGCCGACGACGCCCCGCAGGGTGAGACCGTGTCGTGCACGGTGTCGTTCAAGGTCAACGGTTCGGTCCCCGGACCGGAGTTCGTGCAGACCGTCGACATCGACGTGGCGGACGTGACTCCGCCGGTCGTCACCGTCGAGAGCAAGGTCGTCGAGGCGACCAGCCCTGACGGCGCCGTGGTCGACTACGACGCCAGCGCGCTGGACAACGTCGACGGTCCGCTCACGCCGACCTGCGCACCGCCGTCGGGTTCGCAGTTCGCCCTCGGGACGACCACGGTCGACTGCGAAGCGACCGACGCCGCGGGCAACACGGGCTACGGCTCCGGCACGATCGAGGTGGTCGACACGACCCCGCCGACCGTCGCCTGCACCGAGTCGACCAACCCGGGCCTGAACGTGCCGTTCGCGGGCAACACCCGGCCGAACCCGCAGGGACAGAACCAGGACGGCTTCTACCGGCTCGACGCGACCGACATCGTCGACACCTCCCCGGACGTCTACCTGCGCGACACCGGCAGTGGCCACGTGTGGGGGCCGTTCGCCAGCGGTCAGAAGATCAAGTACACCGAGGCGAACTCCGGTCCCCAGCAGAAGTCGATGCCCAGCGGCATCCTGCACCTGACCGGCACGGGTGACGGCGAGCTGTACGCCGTGGACTTCTCGGGCAACGTCGCCGCACCGGTGGCCTGCCTGGTCCCGGCACCGCCGAAGTAGCCGCAGCACCGCCAACGACCGGCCCTGTCGGCGTGACCCTCCGGGTCAGGCCGGCAGGGCCGGCGCCTGCGTCCCGATGATCTCTTCACTGTTGCGTCCCACCCAGCGCAGCAACGGCACCATCACGGCGGCCAGCTCCTCGCCCAGCGGGGTCAGGCTGTAGTCGACCCGCGGCGGCATCACCGGCTTCTGGTCACGGTCGACCAGCCCGTCGGCCTCGAGTGTCTTGAGGGTCTGGGCCAGCATCTTCTCGCTGATGCCCTGGGCCCGACGGCGCAGCTCGCTCCAGCGCTGGGGCCCGTCCGTCAGCGAGACCAGCACCAGCACGCCCCACTTGCTGGTGACGTGGTCGAGCAACACCCGACTCGAGCAGGCCGCCGGAAAGACGCCGTCAGGGAACTGCTCGAAGATCGACTCCGAAGTCTTACTTACTGCCACGCCAGTACCTTACTTCAAAGTGCGTACTAACCAATGGGAAGTATCTCCCCCGAGGGCAGGTTGAGGCCGACATCACCGTGCAGCAACCGAAAGGAACCACCATGTCCCTCGTCGTCACCGGAGCCACCGGCCACCTCGGCCGCCTCGTCGTCGAATCCCTCCTGGAGAAGGGCGTCGCCGCCGACCAGGTCGTCGCGACCGCCCGCGACACGTCCCGGCTCAGCGACCTCGCCGACCGCGGCGTCGATGTCCGCCAGGCCGACTACACCGACCCCGCCTCCCTGAAGGCAGCCTTCGCCGGCGCCGACCGGGTGCTGCTCGTGTCGGGCAACGAGATCGGCCAGCGCACCGCGCAGCACCAGAACGTCATCGACGCCGCCCAGGAGGCCGGAGTCGACCTGCTGGCCTACACGAGCATCGCGAACGCCGACCGCAGCGGCCTGGCCCTGGCCGAGGAGCACCTCGCCACCGAGCGCGCGATCCTTGCGTCCGGTCTCCCCCACACCTTCCTGCGCAACAGCTGGTACTTCGAGAACTACACCGGACAGCTGCCGACGTACCTCGAGCACGGCGTCGTGCTCGGCGCCGCCGGCGAGGGCCGCGTCAGCGCTGCGGCCCGTGCCGACTTCGCCGAGGCGGCCGCGGCCGCCCTGCTGGCCGAGAACCCGGCGCAGGTCTACGAGCTCGGCGGTGAGGCCTTCACGCTGTCCGAGCTCGCATCCGCCGTCAGCGAGGCAACCGGTCGCGAGGTCGTCTACAACGACGTTCCGGCCGCGGCACTCACCGAGGTCCTGGTCGGTGCCGGCCTGCCCGAGCCGTACGCCGCGATCCTGGCCGATGGCGACGAGGGGCTTTCTCGCGGAGAGCTGTACGTCGAGACGACCGACCTGGCGGGCCTCCTGGGCCGCCCGGCGACGACCCTGGCGGAGGCGTTGCGCGCAAGCTGACCCGGGTGGCTCACGCCGATGGTGGGTACCGCCCCACCATGACCGACCACGACGAGCACGTCCGGCCGGACGGCGTCGACGACCTGACCGTCGAGGGCCTCGGAAACATCTCCGAGGCCCTCGAGGCGGTCGAGATCGCCCGCGGCCATCTCTACGCCTTCCATCGGCTGAGCGGCACGGCCGACCTCACCCTGGGCAAGGGGGTCCAGCAGTTGCGCGAGGCAGGCCACACCGACCTGGCCGACCGCTTCGAGGAGGAATTGGTCGGTCGCAACGTGCTGCAGGGCCGCTGGACCTTCCAGGTCGTCGAGGAGTACGACGACGGGTACTACGAGGCGTTCCGGACCCTTGAGCGGGAGGCACGGACCGCACTGGTCCAGGGTCGCCGCCACCTCTACGAGGCGGAGATGAAGGAGGACCGGCGCACCCACGAGCGGGAGGGCCACGAGCGACGGCCCTGAGCCCCTACTGTCGCAGTGAGCGGATCCAGCTCAGCACGCCGGCCACCTCGTGCACCGTGTCGACACCGGCCGGCCCGGCCGCACGTCGTACGACGACCACCGGGATGCCGAGCTCGGCAGCAGCCTCCATCTTCGGCCAGGTGTAGCTGCCACCGGAGTCCTTGGTGACCAGCACGTCACGGTCGACCATCAGTGATCGCTCGCCGTCGAGCGAGTAGGGCCCGCGCGACGTCAGCAGCTCCCACTCCTCGGGCAGGTCGATGTCGGGCACGTCCACGACCCGCGCCAGCACGTGCAGGTCACGCAGGCGCGGCACGAACCGCGCGAGCTCCTGCCGGCCGACGGTGAGGAACGGGCGGTGACCGAGCTCCCCGGCGACGATCGCAGCCTCGTCGTGGGTGTCCACCCAGATCCACGACGGCGTCGCGCGGTCGCTCCAGCCCGGTCGCTCGAGCCGCAGCAAGGGCTTGCCCTCGGCAGCACAGGCCGCCGCGGCGTTGGTCGTCATGCCGAGCGCGAACGGGTGCGTGGCATCCACCACGACGTCGTACTCGCTCAACGCGGAGCGCAGGCCCTCGACGCCACCGAAGCCACCGATGCGGACCGGTCCCACGGGCAGGCGCGGTCGCGCGACGCGGCCGGCGAGCGACGACATGACGTCGACACCGTCAGCAACCAGGGCCTCGGCGAGGTCGCGGGCCTCGCCCGTGCCACCGAGCAGCAACACCCTCATGCCAGTCCTCCCGTGACCACCGGCAGGGCGGGGACGCCGTCCTGCGCCAGGTCGAGCAGTGCGTCGAGGTCGAGGTGCTCCTCGACGAGGTCGCCGAGCAGGTCGAGACGGCGACTCCGCGCCTCAGGGAACGACACCGTCGACTCCATGCCGAGCGCGCCGGACAGGTAGGCAGCGCGGGCAGCGTCGTCCTCCAGGCTGCCGTGGACCATGGTGCCGGTCACGGAACCGCGCGTGCGCTCCCCCGTGATGCGTCCGTGGTGGATCTCGTAGCCGGCGGGCTCGTGCAGGCGCAGGGTCTTCACGGCGTCGAAGTCGGTGACGAGGTCGAGCAGGCCGAGCCCTTCGACGACAGCGCCGGCGGATCCCTCGACCCCGTCCGGGTCGGAGATGGTCGCGCCGAGCATCTGGCAGCCACCGCAGATCCCGAGCACGGGTCGGCCTGCCGCTGCGTGACGCAGGATCGCAGCGTCGAGGCCGCGGGAGCGCAGCCAGGCGAGGTCCGCGATGGTCGAGCGGGTGCCGGGCAGCACGACCAGGTCGGCGTCCGCGAGCCGTTGCGGGTCGGAGACGAACTCGACGTCGAGGCCGGGTTCGAGGCCGAGCGCGTCGACGTCCGTGAAGTTGCTGATCCGGGGCAGGCGGACGACGGCGACCTTCCGGGCGCCGTCGACGGGCGCCCGGCGGCCCTGCAGGTCCAGCGCGTCCTCGGAGTCCAGCCAGAGGTCGGGGTGCCACGGCAGGACGCCGTACGTCGGCCGTCCGGTGCGGCGCTGCAGGTCCTCGAGACCGGGGCGCAACAGGTCCACGTCGCCACGGAAGCGGTTGACCAGGAAGCCCGCGACCAGCCGCTGGTCGGCCTCGTCGAGCAGGGCGAGGGTGCCGAACGCCGAGGCGAACCAGCCACCGCGGTCGATGTCGCCCACCACCACGGTCGGGACGGTGCCGTGCTGGGCGAGGCCCATGTTCACGTAGTCGCTCGAGCGCAGGTTGATCTCGGTCGGGCTGCCCGCGCCCTCGGCGACGACCAGGTCGAACCGCGACCGCAGGTCGTCGAACGCCGCGAACGCACTCTCCGCGAGCCGCTGGCGCCCGGTCTGCCAGTCGCGCGCCGACACCTCGCCGTCGGGCTGCCCCATCCGGATCACGTGGCTGCGGCGGTCGCTGCCGGGCTTCAGCAACACCGGGTTCATGGCGACTTCGGGCACGACACCGGCGGCGAGGGCCTGGACCCACTGGGCACGCCCGATCTCCCCCGCGACACCGTCCGTGTCCGTCACGACCATCGAGTTGTTCGACATGTTCTGCGCCTTGTACGGCGCCACCGAGATGCCGCGGCGCGCGAACGCCCGGCACAGCCCGGTCACCACGACGCTCTTGCCTGCGTCGGAGGTCATGCCGGCGACGAGCAGGGCACTCACTGTCGGCGTCCCCGGAAGACCCGCGGCACCAGCGATGCCGGCACCGCGCCACCCTCGCGCACCCAGTCCACGACCTCGTCCGTGGTCGCCTCCGAGAGCACACCGCCGAGCCAGGTGTCCTTGGGCCGGCGGCCGCCCGGGAAGTAGGTGAAGTCGCGCACCAGCACGACGTTGCTGCGATCGCACTCGTCGAGGCAGTCCACGACCCGCACCCGGATCCGCGGACCGCGGCGCCCGGCGGGGTCGTCGAGCGCCTCGATCGCGTCGCGCTGGGCACTGTGGTCGACGGCCGGGTGCTTCTTGGTGGTGCCGCAGCAGCAGTCGCGGCACAGCAGGACGTCGCGATCAGGCAGCGCCATCGGAGTCCTCCAGCGGCAGCTCCGGCGCCCGGATCAGGAACAGGTCCATCACCCAGCCGGCCTCGGCCTTCGCGGCGGCACGTGCCTCGACCAGCGCGGTGCGCACCGCTCCGACCCGACCGCTGACGAGGTGCTCGCCGACGCCGCCGAGATTGGCACCCCACCAGATGTGCCAGTCCTCGAACCCGTCGAGGTCGACCCCCGAGGTCAGCATCACCACGAGGTTCTGCTGCCCCGACGTGACGTCGTGCCGCAGCCGCCGCGCGGTCGTGACGTGCACCGGCTTGCCGACCTGGTGCAGGACGATGCGGTGGCGCGCAGCCAGCACCTGCGGCGCGCTGATGCCGGGAAGCACGTCGTACGACAGGTCGATCGTCTCGGCCAGCTCCTCGACGATCCGGATCGTGCCGTCGTACAGCGAGGGGTCGCCCCACACGAGGAACGCAGCGACTCCCCCGCGCTCCTCGAGCACGTCGCGGTACGCCGTCAGGCGGGCGTCGTACCAGTCGGCAACGGCGCCCTCGTAGCCCGCGCGATCGAGTCCCGGTGACCGGTCCCGCTCGGGGTCGCGCACCACGACCAGCTCGACACCGTGGGCTTCGCACACGGCCCGTCGTACGGCGAGCAGGGAGTCGTCGTCGCCCTTCTGGACCGCCAACGCGTAGTCACAGCCGCGGAGCGCCTCGGCGACCTCCGGGGTGACGTGCTGCGGCCCCATTCCGAAGCCAAGGATGCGGACCCTCATCGGTCTTCCAGATCGCCTTCGACCTCGAGGTAGGCCTGCTGCAGGGCCGCCAGGACCTCAGGGTCCGGTTCCGCCCACAGGCCGCGGTCCTTCGCCTCATGGAGCCGTTCGACGATGCTGCGCAGCGCCCACGGGTTCGACTTGCGCAGGAACTCCTGGTTCGTCTCGTCGAGGACGTACTCCTTGGCCAGCGACTCGTACATCCAGTCGTGGACGACGCCGGCGGTGGCGTCGAAGCCGAACAGGTAGTCGACGGTGGCGGCGAGCTCGAACGCGCCCTTGTAGCCGTGGCGCTGCATCGCGCCGATCCAGCGCGGGTTGACCACGCGCGCCCGGAAGACGCGGTTGGTCTCCTCCTGCAGCGTGCGCGTGCGGACCGCGTCGGGCGTGGTCGAGTCGCCGACGTACGCCTTCGGGTTGGTGCCCGACAGCGCACGCACGGTGGCGACCATGCCGCCGTGGTACTGGAAGTAGTCGTCGCTGTCGGCGATGTCGTGCTCGCGGGTGTCGATGTTCTTCGCCGCGACCTTGATCCGCTTGTAGTTGCTGCGCATGTCGTCCGCAGCCGGCACCCCGTCGAGCCCGCGGCCGTAGGCGAAGCCGCCCCACGCCGTGTAGACCTCGGCGAGGTCGGCGTCGTCGCGCCAGGTGCCCGACTCGACGGCCTGCAGGATGCCCGCACCGTAGGACCCCGGCTTGGAGCCGAAGATCCGCGTCGTTGCACGGCGCTCGTCGCCGTGCTCGGCGAGGTCGGCCCGGGCGTGGGCGCGCACGAAGTTCTGGTCGGCCGGCTCGTCGAGGGCGGCGACCAGCTGGACCGCGTCATCGAGCATCGCGACGACGTGCGGGAACGCATCCCGGAAGAACCCCGAGATGCGCACGGTGACGTCGATCCGCGGACGCTCCAGCTCCGCCAGCGGTACGACGACCAGGTTGGTCACGCGACGCGACGCCTCGTCCCACTCGGGGCGGACGCCGAGCAGCGCCAGCACCTCGGCGATGTCGTCGCCGGAGGTCCGCATGGCCGACGTACCCCACACGGACAGGCCGACGGACTCCGGGTAGCTGCCCTCGTCGTCGAGGTAGCGCTGGACCAGCGACTCAGCCATCGCCTGGCCGGTCTGCCAGGCCAGGCGGGACGGCACGGCCCGCGGGTCGACGGTGTAGAAGTTGCGGCCCGTCGGGAGCACGTTGACCAGTCCGCGCAACGGCGAACCGGAGGGCCCGGCGGGCACGAAGCCGCCGTTGAGGGCGTGCAGCGTGTTGTCGAGCTCGTCGGTGGTGCGGGCCAGCCGCGGGACCACCTCGGTCGCGGCGAACGTCAGGACCTGGCGCACCTCCGGGGAGGTCGTCAGCTCGGCGACACGAGCCGGGTCCCAGCCCGCCTTGTCCATCGCCTCGACCAGCTCGCGGGCTTCCGCCTCGACGCGGTCGACGTCGGTGGTGGGCGCGTCGACGGCCAGGCCGAGCGCGGACCGCAGGCCAGGCACCGACTGGGCCTGTCCGCCCCACACCTGCGACGCACGCAGGATCGCGAGGACCAGGTTGACCCGGGCCTCGCCGTCCGGCGCCTGGCCCAGGACGTGCAGGCCGTCGCGGATCTGGGAGTCCTTGATCTCGCACAGCCAGCCGTCGACGTGCAGCAGGAAGTCGTCGAACTGCTCGTCGTCGGGACGCTCCTCGAGCCCGAGGTCGCGGTGCATCTCGGCGGCGTGCATGAGCTGCCAGATCTCGCCGCGGATGGCCGCGAGCTTGCCCGGGTCCATCGCCGAGATCTTGTCGTACTCCTCGAGCAGGCCCTCGAGCCGAGCGATGTCGCCGTAGCTCTCGGCGCGCGCCATCGGCGGCACCAGGTGGTCAATGATCGTGGCGTGCGCACGGCGCTTGGCCTGCGCACCCTCGCCCGGGTCGTTGACGAGGAACGGGTAGATCAGCGGCATGCTGCCGATCGCGGCGTCCGTCGCACAGGAGGCCGACAGTGCTGCGTTCTTGCCGGGCAGCCACTCCATCGAGCCGTGCTTGCCGAGGTGGACCACGGCGTGGGCACCGAAGCCGTGCTGCACCCAGCGGTACGCCGCCAGGTAGTGGTGGCTCGGAGCGAGATCCGGGTCGTGGTAGATCGCGACGGGGTTCTCGCCGAAGCCGCGGGGCGGCTGGATCATCAGCACGATGTTGCCGGCCTGCAGCGTGGCGAGCACGATCTCGCCGGAGTCGTTGACGAACAGCGAGCCCGGGGACTCGCCCCAGGCCTCGACCATTGCGTCGCGCAGGTCGGCCGGCACGTCCGAGGTCCAGGCGTCGTAGTCGGCCTTGTTGATCCGCACGTGCGCGTCGGTCAGCTGCGCCTGCGTCAGCCACTCCTCGTCCTGCCCACCCGCGGCGATCAGCGCGTGGATGAGGGCGTCACCGGCTTCGGTGTCGTCGTCCATCGCAATGATGTCGACCACCGAAGGTACGCCGGTCGAGCTCGTCGAAACCCCGAGGTCGTAGCCCTGCTCCTGGAGCCGGCGCAGCAGGCGGACCGTCGACACCGGGGTGTCGAGGCCGACAGCGTTGCCGATCCGGGCGTGCTTGGTCGGGTAGGCGCTGAGCATCAGCGCGAGCTTCTTCTCCGACGGCGGCACCGAGCGGAGGCGCGCATAGTTCACCGCGAGGCCGGCGACACGGGCCGATCGCTCCGCGTCGGCGACGTACGACGGCAGGCCGGCCGGGTCGTTGGGGTCGATCTCCTTGAAGGAGAACGGCACGGTGCTGATCCGGCCGTCGAACTCCGGGATGGCGACCTGGTTGGCGTAGTCGAGCGGCGTGACGCCGTCGTCCGACTCCTCCCACTCCTCGCGGCTGCTGGTCAGGCACAGCCCCTGCAGGACGGGGACGTCGAGGGCGGCGATCCGCTCCACGTCCCACGTCTCGTCGTCTCCACCAGCGCTGACGGCCGCGGGCGTGCTGCCGCCGGCAGCCAGCACCGTGACCACCAGTGCGTCCAGGTCGGCCAGGGCCGCGAACAGCTCGTCGGGAGCGGCGCGCAGCGATCCCGCGAACACGGGTACGCCGATCGCGTCACCGGTCGCGTCGATGGCGTCGCACAGCGCGTGGACGAAATCGGTGTTCCCGCTCGCGTGGTGCGCCCGGTAGAACAGGACCCCCACCTTCGCGACATCGCCGGTGGTTGAGGTGCGAGCGCCAGCGAGCCTCGAAACCGCCGGTCGCTCGAGGATCCCCCACGCCGGGATCACCTCCGGCGCCTCGAACCCCTCACCGGTCAGCAGCACGGTGTCGGAGAGGAAGCGGTGCAGCTGGGCCAGGTTCCGCGGGCCACCCTCGGCGAGGTAGCGGTGCGCCTCGGCGGCGACACCGACGGGGACGGTCGAGGTCTCCATGAGCTCTGCGCTGGGCGTGAGCTCGCCGCCGAGCACCACGAGCGGACGCCCGGTGCCGCGCAACGCGGCCAGCTCGGCGTCGTACTGCTGCGGGGAGCCCAGCAGGCGCAGCACGACCAGGTCGGCGCCCTCCGCCAGGACCGTCAGGTCGGCGAGGTCGGAGCGGCTGGGGTTGGCCCAGCCGTAGTCCGCACCACTCGACCGGGCAGAGAGCAGGTCGGTGTCGGACGTGGACAGGAGTGCGATGCGCACGGGTTCCTCCTCGGGGTTCGCGCCCCTCGATCGGTGGCTGATGTCCGCGACCAGTGTCTGGCTCACCCGTGCCGATCTGCTCGGCTGGGATCACAGTGGCGGAACCGCCCCGGTCTCGCACCGGGTTCCTGTGCCACGGACATGTGGGTGCTCAGCCTACGGTGGTCCCGTGGTCACACAGCAGTCGCCCGGCATCCAGGTCGCGGTACACGGACATCCCAACGCCGACACCCTCCTCCTGTGGCATCCGGCGGTGCGCACGGACCCCGACGCCGTGGCGGCACTGGCGAGCCGGATCGCCACCCGGGCGAAGGTCCGGGTCGTCGTACCGACGTGGACCGATGGGGGTGACCTGCTCCGTTCGGTCCGCTATGCCCGCGAGTCCTCGGTGCACCCGCCGGACGGCCTCTCGGTCGTCGGGTACGGCGACGCCGGGATCGCCGCGCTGAGCCTGGCCCTGAACCAGCGGCGGCTCGGCATCGGCCTGGTCCGCGCGACCTGCGTCGACGGCGGGTCCGACCTGACCGACCCGATCAGCGGCCAGCCGCTCGTCGCGACGGCTTCGCCGGTCGAGACCGAGATCGACGTCATCGACTCCCTCGACGCCGCAGCGTCGACCTGGGCCACCGACACCGTTGCCGCCTGGCAGGGTGCCGGCTGGGCCGCCTCGCTCGTCCCGGCGGCTCAGTTCACCTGGCGGGTCAACCCGTCCCAGTAGGGCGCGCGGAGCTTGAACTTCTGCAGCTTGCCGGTCGCCGTCCGGGCCAGTTCGTCACGGAACTCCACCGACGTCGGAGCCTTGTAGCCCGCCAGGCGGTCCTTGCACCACCGGATCAGCTCGGCCTCCATCTCGGGGCCCGCGGTGGCGTCGGCGGTCAGGACCACCAGTGCCTTGATCGTCTCGCCCCACTTCTCGCTGGGGACGCCGATCACCGCGACCTCGGCCACCGCAGGGTGCGAGAACAAGGTGTCCTCGACCTCGATCGACGTGACGTTCTCGCCTCCGGTGATGATCACGTCCTTCTTGCGGTCCGCGATCGTCAGGTAGCCGTCGTCACCGAGGTAGCCGCCGTCACCGGTGTGGAACCAGTCGTCCTTCAGCGCGGCCGCCGACTCCTCGGGCTGCTCCCAGTACCCCTCGAGGACGACGTTCGACCGGGCCAGCACCTCCCCTGCGCCCTCCTCGGACTCGTCAGTCCTCAGCCGGACGCCCAGCGCCGGCGCACCCGCGCGCGTCAGCTTCGCGGCCCGCTCCTGGGCCGACAGGTCGTCCCATTCCGCACGGGTGCGGTTGAACGTCAGCAGCGGCGAGGTCTCGGTGAGGCCGTAGATCTGGATGAACTCCCAGCCGAGCTCCTCCTCGACCCGCACGACGGTCTTCGTCGGCGGCGGGGCGCCCGCCATGATGATCCGCACCCGGTCGCGCCCGGGGATCTCGCCCTCCCACGTCTGCGCCGCTTCGAGTACGGCGGCCGCGACCGCAGGAGCGGCACACATCACCGTGACGCCGTGGTCGCGCACCCGCCGCAGGATCTCGGCACCGTCGATCTTGCGCAGCACGACGTGCCGGGCACCGATGCCGGTCATCGCGAACGGCATCCCCCAGCCGTTGGCGTGGAACATCGGCAGCGTGTGGAGGTAGACGTCGCGGTCGTTGATCTGAGCGTGCAGCCCGAAGGTCAGCGCGTTGACCCAGATGTTGCGGTGCGTGATCTGGACGCCCTTGGGCCGGGCCGTCGTACCGGAGGTGTAGTTGATGGTGGCCGTCGCCGCCTCGTCGTACTCCCACGACCGCGGCTCGGTGCCCTCCGGCGCGTACAGCGCGTCGTCGTCGCCGATCACGAACTTCTGCTCGCACGTGACGTCGGCCAGCGACTCCTCGAGCTCGGGGTCGATGTAGAGGACCCGCGCTCCGGAGTGCTCGACGATGTACTGCACCTCGTCGGGGCTCAACCGGAAGTTCACCGGAACCAGCACCCGGCCCCAGCCGCTCACGCCGTAGAACGACGTCAGCAGCCGGCTGCTGTTGTGGCTGACGATCGCGACCCGGTCGCCGACGCCGATGCCGAGCTCGTCGAGCTTCGCGGCCTGGCGCCGGGCCAGCTCCCCGAACTGCGCATAGGTGAGCTCACCGAGACTGGCTGCGGGCTGGTCGGGCTCGTCCACCACACCGACCCGCTCGCCGTAGACCGTGACGGCACGGTCGAGGAAGTCATTGACGCTGAACGGGACGAACACGGGGCCTCCTGGCAGGACGAAGGTGTGACGACGACCACCATAGGAGACACCGCGCGCGCCGGGACACCGAGACGCGACGGAGCCCGCGCCATGCTCCGGCGCGGGCTCCGTCTGTTCGGAAGGGATTGCCGATCAGATGGTCTGGCGGCGACCCCGGACGTCCCTGGCAACCAGCCACCCACCAGCCAGGCTGCAGAGTCCACCGAGCATGGCCAGCAGCGGCAGGTTGGACGGCGCACCGGTGTTCGGGATGGCCTCGTCGGCGCTCACCGCCGGGCCACCCGCTTCCTCCGAGATGCCACCGACCTCGCCGGCCGGCGGCACTTCTCCGGGCGGCTCTTCTCCGGGCGGCTCTTCTCCGGGCGGCTCCTCGCCAGCCGGGCAGGCTGACGGGCTGATGTCCCTGGCCTGCTCACCCTTCGCGGCGTAGCGGACCGCCACCGACTTGAAGTGAGCATCGGAGAAGGCGAACGGGAACGTTCCCGCGAATCCCTTGCCCAGCAGGGCGTTCTCATTGACGACGATGATGTGCGAGAAGATCTCGGCCACACCGGGCTTGCGGACGTACTTGCAGACCACGACCTTCTTCCCCTTCGCCGCTCGCACCTCGGCGGGCGCTGCTGCGGGAGCCGCCTCCGGCGCGTCGAGCGCAACAGGCGCTGGGTCGGGCACGGCCTCGACGCCGGATCCCTGCGGGGCGGGATCCGGTTGCGCTGCCGCAGGAGGCGCCGCAGGTGCGGCCGCCGCGGGTTGGCCGACCGCATCGGGAGCCGAGGCGTGGTCCGGCGCGGGCGGGGCACCACCCGTGCGGCCCGGCGCCTCTCCGGACCTGCCCCCGGTCTGGTGATCGAGGGGCGCGCCCGGATCGGCGTGGGCAGGAACAGCGAGGAAGGTGGCGGCCAGGACGACTCCTGGCACAGCGAGAACGACGCGGCCAAGTCGGCTGTTCGCGCGCGTGTGCGACAACGACCGATCTCGGCGGAAGTGAACGGACATTGTGGAACCCCCAGGTGCAGCGGGCCGGGACCCGCGACGGTTGAACTCGAACGGGCGCTGGCCCGAAAACCAGCAGTGGAGCGCCCACCGCTGCTTTCGCGCTGTCCGCGAAGCAAAGGTTGACGCCCCTCATCCGGTTGTCCTGCCGCCGAGTCGGCCGACACAACCACCCAGGACCCCGGTACCCAGCCTCGCGATTTCCCATACCCCGGGTCGTCGTTCTGCTCTACCGTGCGGCCATGTACTTCGAACTCGTCAGTGACCAGCACCGCCGCCGCTTCCGGCGGATCCTGCTGACCTGGCTCGCCACCTTCTGCACCTGCGGCTACCTGCTGCCGTGGGCGGTCGCGACCACCCGCGGCAAGGCGAACGCTGACGCGATCGGCATCATGAACCTCGCGCTCGGCTGGACGGTTGTCGGCTGGTTCGTTGCGCTGGGCATGGCCAGCAAGGGCCACGGGCTCGCCGGTCTGCGGATCACGGAGTGACGCTGGACGTGCGGGTGGGCGCAGAGGGGATCGAACCCCCGACCATCCGCGTGTAAGGCGGACGCTCTACCGCTGAGCTATACGCCCCAGAAGCCGCATCAGCGTAGCGAAGGCGCCCCTCAGGCCCGAAACGGCGGGCTACGCGCTCCCCACGGCCCGCGCGAGCTTCTCCGACACGGCACCCACCGCCGCCCGCAGCTCCGGCCCGCCCTCGACCGTGAACTCGAACGGCATCCCGGCCAGCCACTCGCCCGCGTACATGGTCGGATTGTTGGTGCTGCCCACGACGACGCAGCGCGATGCGTCCAGCGCCTCGAGCCGGCCCATCGTCGACCGCAGCCAGGGCGCCACCTCGGCAGCGGGGGCGTGGAAGACGACCCAGGTGTCGTGGGCCCAGCCGGAGGCGAGGTTCTCCTCCAGCACGGCAACCGGATCGAGCCCGTCGGGCACCTCGTAGGTCCGGGTGCCCCCTCCGACCGACGTCACCCGGTCGATGCGATAGGTGCGTACGGCGTCAGCGTGGTGCGCGAAGCAGAGGAGGTACCACCGCCCGTGCCGCACCACCACCGACCACGGGTCGACCTCGAAGGTGTGGCTGTTCCCGGCCCCACTGCGATAGCCGATCCGCACCTGCCGCCGCTCCCCCACGGCCTCGACCAGCGCGCTCGCCACCTCCGGGTCGGGCTTCGCCCAGGGATCGGGTACGGCGCGCGCGTGCTCGCGCATCGTCGCCGCCTGTCGGCCCACGTGGACCGGCAGGGCGCGGATGATCTTGCCGAGGCCGGAGCCGACGGGGTCGTCGTTGTCAGCAGCGGCGTGCCGCCCGTCCAGGACCGCCATCACCAGTCCGAGCGCCTCGGCAGCGCTGAAGACCAGCGGCGGCAGTCGCACGCCGCGGCCGAGCCGATAGCCGCCGTACGGCCCCCGCACGGACTCGACCGGGATGCCGGCCTCGCGCAGGATCGCGACGTACCGCCGCGCGGCACGATCCGTCACGCCCAACCGCTCGGCGAGCTGGTCGGCCGTGCAACCCGGGCGGTTCTGCAGGATCTCCAGGGTGCGCAACGCCCGCGCCGTCGGACTGGTCTCGCTCATGGCGACACCCTGACACCGACGCGAACAATCCGGAAGGGAATTGTCCGGAACCCTTCCTAGGCTGGTGCCGCACCCCCAACGAGAAGGAGAACTGACATGGACATCGTGCTCATCGCCGGGATGTGGCTCGACGGGTCGGCGTGGGACGCCGTCGTACCCGAGCTGGAGGCGCTGGGCCACCGCCCGGTCGCACTGACCCTCCCGGGACAGGGCGACGGCAACGTCGACGCGACCTACGCCGACCAGGTGGCTGCCGTCGTGGACGCGGTGGACGCCGCCGACGGCCCGGCCCTGGTGGTCGGTCACTCGGCAGCCTGCGCCCTCGCCTGGGCCGCCGTCGACGCGCGGCCCGAGAAGGTCGCCCACACGGCGCTGATCGGCGGCATGCCCCGCCAGGACGGCGAGAAGTACTTCGGCTTCTTCGAGCCGGTCGACGGCGTCGTGCCGTTCCCGGGCTGGGAGCCGTTCGCAGGCCCCGACTCCGACGACATGTCCGACGACCTGAAGGCCACGGTCGCCGCGAGCACGGTCGCCGTACCCGCCGCCGTCACCCAGGGCATCGTCAGCCTCACCGATGGCCGCCGCCACGACGTACCCGTGACCCTGGTCTGCCCCGAGTTCACCCCCGCCGAGGCGAAGGAGTGGCTCGAGGCCGGCGAGATCCCCGAGCTCGCAAGGTCCACCCGCCTCGCCTACGCCGACATCGACTCCGGCCACTGGCCGATGTACACCAAGCCGAAGGAACTGGCCCAGATCCTGGCCGACTGCGCCGAGTAGCCGGAGGTTTCGAGGCTCGCTCCGCTCGCACCTCAACCACCGGAGGCCCAAGGCTTGCCGCCAGACCAAGGCAAGCCCTACGCAAGCCAACCGCGAGCGCGGCAGCGCGGCGAGAGCCGTTCACCGGCGAGCTTGCTCGCCCGCACCTTCGGCGAAGACGCGGCTCGCGCAAAAATGAGCTGAACCGCCGGAGTCTCGGGTCTCCAGCGGTTCAACAAGATGAACTCTAACGGCCGTTCCCGCCTGTTCCAACCACTCGCGGCCAATTTCGTTGAAAATGATCCGAAATGACTAGACGAATCATCCCGATGGCCTACTCCCCCGCGGCGCTGCGCAGCGCGAGGAGCAGGTCGTCGAGGTTGCGGGCGTCCGGCTTGCGGTGATGGACGGCCCAGGCCAGGCGCCCGTCCTTGTCGACGACGTACGACGACCGCTGCGGGCACCCGGACGCCTCGTCGAGGACGCCGTAGGCCCGGGCGACCTCGCCGTGGGGCCAGAAGTCGCTCAGCAGGCCGAAGTTCAGGCCGTCGGCGTCACTGAACGCGCGCAGCGCGTAGACCGGGTCACACGAGATCGCGAGGATCTCGGTGTCGAAGGTGAGGAACTCGTCGAGCCGGGCCCGGATGCCGCCCATCTCCCCCGTGCACACGCCGCTGAAGGCGTACGGGTAGAAGACCAGCGCCACCGCCTTCTTCCCGCGGTACGACGCCAGGGAGATGTCCTGGCCGAACTGGTCGCGCAGCGTGAAGTCGGGGGCGAGGCCACCGAGCGCGATGCCCTCCGCGGCGCTGGGAGAGCCGCCCGCCGAGGGCCTCACTCCTGGGACTCGTGCGCGGCCAACTCCCGCTTCAGCACCTTGCCGGTGGCGTTGCGGGGCAGCTCGTCGAGGAACACGATCTCGCGCGGGACCTTGTAGCGGGCGAGGTTGGCCTTGACGAGGTCCTTGAGCTCGGGCTCGGTGACCGGCTCGCTGCCGGGCACCCGGACCACGAAGGCACGCAGGCGCTTGCCGAACTCGGGGTCGTCCACACCGATCGCTGCGACCTCGGCCACGCGGTCGTGGGCTGCCAGGCAGTCCTCGACCTCCTTGGGGAAGACGTTCTCGCCGCCGGAGACGATCATCTCGTCGTCGCGGCCCTCGACGTAGAGGCGACCGTCGGCGTCGAAGCGACCGACGTCACCCGACGACATCAGGCCACCGATGATCTCCTTGCCGCCGCCGCCGGTGTAGCCCTCGATCTGCAGGTCGTTGCCGACGAAGATCCGCCCGGACTGACCGGTGGGGACCTCGTTGCCGTCGGCGTCGAGGATCCTGACGACGGTGGCGTGCGGCAGACGGCCGGCACAGCCGGGGGCCTCGCGCAGGTCCTGGGGCGAGGCGATCGAGGCCCAGGCGATCTCGGTCGAGCCGTAGATGGAGTACAGGTTGTCGCCGTACCGGTCCATCCACTCCGTCGGCAGGTCGCCGGGCAGGGCGGAGCCCGAGGACGCGACGGCCTTGAGGTTGGGGAGCGGGTATTGGTCGAGGGTCGCCTCAGGAAGCGCGAGGATCCGCTGCAGCATCACGGGGATGACCGCGAAGGAGTCGCAGTCCTCGTCGTGCAGCACCTTCAGGGCGCCCTCGGGGTCGAACTTGCGGGTCAGCACGAGCGTGGTGCCGAGCATCATCGCGAGCTGGTAGTGCGCGAAGCCCCAGGTGTGGAACAGGGGCGCGGCGACGTGGCACTTCCAGCCGCTGCGCAGGGGCATCCGGGACAGGATCGAGACAGCGGCAGGGATGCCTCCCTGCGGCCGCGGCGCGCCCTTGGGGGTGCCGGTCGTGCCCGAGGTCAGGATGATCGTGCGGCCGCTGCGGCCCGAGGGCGTCAGGTCGGCGGTCCTGCCAGCGGCGGTCGACGCGGCGATGAGGCCCTCGAGGCTGTCGGCGCCGGGCTCGCTGTCGGTCCAGGCGAGGACGCTGTCCTCGATGTCGGCCCCGGCGAGCAGCGCGGTGAACTCCTCGTCGTGGATGACGACCCGCGGCTTCTCCCGTGCGAGCACGTCGGCCAGCTGGGGTCCGGCGAAGGCGGTGTTGAGGTAGAGCACGTCGGCACCGAGCTTGCTGACCGCGATCGAGGCCTCGATGAATCCGCGGTGGTTGCGGCACATGACGGCCACGCCGTCACCGGCCTTCACGCCACGCTCCCGCAGGCCGTAGGCCAGTGCGTTGGTGCGCGTCTGCACCTCCAGCCACGTGAGCGCACCGAGCTCGTCGATGATCGCCGTCTCGTGGGGCCTGCGGAGCGCGATCGTCTTGAAGCCGCCCGCGGGTGTCGTGCTCCACTGGCGCAGGGCGTTGGCCATGCCTGCGAGGACCAACGGCGAGTAGGGCCGCACGATGCCTGAATCGGTGAGGATCTTCAGGCTGACGCGGGCGCTCTTGATGCGCGTCGAGAGCTTGTGCATGTAGCTATTGTCAGGCGATCGTCTTGGGAGCGACGAGGCGGGTCGCGCCCCAGTCCTTGCTGACGGTCGCAGCCGTCGTCTGGGACAGCCCGGCGATCGGCGCTGCCTCGGCGATGTCAGCGGCGTCGACGGCGCCCGGACGACCGATCTTCGGGGTCAACAGCCAGATCACGCCGCCACCGACGAGGTCGGTCAGCGCATCGACGAGGCCGTCGACGAGGTCACCGTCGTCGTTGCGCCACCACAGCAGCACGGCGTCCACCACGTTGCCGTAGTCGCCGTCGACCAGGTCGCCGTCGATGGCGTCCTCGAGCGCAAGGCGTAGCGCGTCGTCGGTGTCGTTGTCCCAGCCGAGTTCCTGAACCACCATCCCCGGATTGAGACCCATACGCTCTGCGGGTCCGGTCGGGGTGGTGCCGCCGGCGGCGGTCGAAGTCACGGTGAGTCCTCCAGGTTTGGGCAGTTCAAGGGGTACGACGAAGGTCCCGCATCGCGCGGGTTGGGGAACAGTCCAGCGGAGTCAGGTACCGCGGCGCAACCCTGCGCCACTGAACGGACTCAATGACCACTACTCCTGGGTAGATTTTCTGGGCACCTGATAGGTGCCACGATGGGGTCCGTGACCTCTGACACCTCCGACGCCACGCCGTCCGGCACCACCCCCGCCGACCGCGTGATCACGTCGCCCACCGTCATCCATGAAGGCCTGCCGACCCAGCTGCCCGACATCGACCCGGACGAGACCAAGGACTGGATCGAGTCCTTCAACTCGCTGATCGACGAACGCGGCCGCGAACGCGCCCGCTACGTGATGCTGCGACTGCTGGAACGCGCACGTGAGGCGAAGGTCGGGGTCCCGGCACTGCGCAGCACCGACTACATCAACACGATCCCGCCGGAGCGCGAGCCGTGGTTCCCCGGTGACGAAGAGGTCGAGCGCCGCATCCGGGCCTTCATCCGGTGGAACGCCGCGGTCATGGTCTCGAGCGCGAACCGCAAGGGCCTCGAGGTCGGCGGCCACATCGCGACCTACCAGTCCAGCGCCAGCCTCTACGAGGTCGGCTTCAACCACTTCTTCCGCGGCAAGGACGCGCCCGCGATCAAGGGCGCCGGCGGCGCCGACCAGCTCTTCATCCAGGGCCACGCCTCCCCCGGCATCTACGCCCGCGCCTTCCTCGAGGGACGCCTGACCGAGGAACAGCTCTACCGGTTCCGCCAGGAGGTCCAGCACGGCAAGGGCGCCGGCCTGCCGTCGTACCCGCACCCTCGACTGATGTCGGACTTCTGGGAGTTCCCGACGGTCTCCATGGGCCTGACCGGCATCAACTCGATCTACCAGGCACGGTTCAACCGCTACCTGCAGAACCGCGGCATCCGCGACACCAGCGACCAGCACGTGTGGGCGTTCCTGGGCGACGGCGAGATGGCCGAGCCCGAGTCGCTCGGCGCGATCCGGATCGCGGCCCGCGAGGAGCTCGACAACCTCACCTGGGTCATCAACTGCAACCTGCAGCAGCTCGATGGTCCGGTCACGGGCAACGGCAAGATCATCCAGGAGCTCGAGGCCAACTTCCGCGGCGCGGGCTGGAACGTCATCAAGGTCGTGTGGGGCCGCGAGTGGGACGACCTGCTCGCCCGCGACGTCGACGGCGTGCTGGTCAACCAGATGAACTCCACCCCCGACGGCGCGTTCCAGACCTTCTCGGTCGAGAGCGGTGCCTACAACCGCGAGCACTTCTTCGGGCCCGACCCGCGACTGCGCGCCATGGTCGAGCACATGAGCGACCGGCAGATCGAGAAGCTGCCGCGCGGCGGCCACGACTACCGCAAGGTGTACGCCGCGTTCGACGCCGCTTCGAAGCACGTCGGCCAGCCGACCGTGATCCTCGCCCACACCGTCAAGGGCTGGACGATCGATTCGCTGGAGGGAAAGAACGCCACCCACCAGATGAAGAAGCTGACCAAGGACGACCTCAAGAAGTTCCGCGACCGGCTCTACCTGCCGATCAGCGACCGCGACCTCGAGACGTCGTACGAGGCCACCGGCGGTGCGCCGTTCTTCCACCCCGGCGCCGGCTCACCCGAGATCGAGTACATGCTCGAGCGTCGCCGCCAGCTCGGCGGATCGGTGCCGAAGCGCGAGGACCGGTCCAAGCTGCTGACCCTCCCCGGCGACTCGGTCTACGCCGAGCTCAAGAAGGGTGCCGGCAAGAACAAGGTCGCCACGACGATGGCCGCGGTCCGGTTGCTCAAGGACTGGATGAAGGACCCGGGCATCGGCCAGCGGATCGTCCCGATCGCGCCCGACGAGTACCGCACCTTCGGCATGGACGCCATGTTCCCGTCGGCCAAGGTCTACGACCCGCACGGCCAGACCTACGAGTCCGTCGACCGCAACATGCTGCTCCAGTACAAGATGTCGCCGCAGGGCCAGATGCTCCACGAGGGCATCTCCGAGGCCGGCGCCATGGCGTCCGCAACAGCAGCCGGCTCGGCGTACTCCACCCACGGCGAGCCGATGATCCCGTTCTACATCTTCTACTCGATGTTCGGGTTCCAGCGCACCGGCGACTCGATCTGGGCCATGGCCGACCAGCTGGCCCGCGGCTTCCTGATCGGCGCGACCGCCGGCCGTACGACGCTGACCGGCGAGGGCCTGCAGCACGCCGACGGCCACTCGCCGCTGCTCGCTGCGACCAACCCGGCCGTCGTGCACTACGACCCGGCGTTCGCCTACGAGGTCGGCCACGTCATGCGTGCCGGTCTGGAGCGGATGTACGGCGCCAGCGAGGAGCACCCCCGCGGCGAGGACGTCATCTACTACGTCACCGTCTACAACGAGCCGGTGCCGCAGCCGGCCGAGCCCGCTGACCTCGACGTCGCGGCCCTGCTCAAGGGGCTCTACCGCGTCTCGGCACCGGACGCGGCCGCGGAAGGACCCCGGGTCCGCCTGCTCGCGTCGGGCGTCGGCTTCCCGTGGATCGACGACGCCCGCCGGATCCTCGCCGACGACTGGGGCATCCAGGCCGAGACCTGGTCCGTCACGTCGTGGAACGAGCTCGCCCGTGACGGGATCGCGACCGACAAGTGGAACCTGCTGCACCCGCAGGAGGCCCATCGGACGTCGTACGTCACCGAGGCGCTGAGCGGTGGCCAGGGTCCCGTGGTCGCGGTGTCGGACTACATGACCGCGGTTCCCCTGCAGATCGCCCGCTGGGTGCCCGAGGACTACCGCGTGCTCGGTGCCGACGGCTTCGGCTTCGCCGACACCCGGCCGGCCGCGCGGCGGTTCTTCCAGATCGACGCCGAGTCGGTCGTCGTCCAGGCGCTGGCCGCGCTGGCCGACGCCGGAGAGATCGACCCGGCCCGGGTCCAGGAAGCCCTCGACCGCTACCAGATCGCGGACCCGACGTCGGTGGCCGGCGTCCTCCAGGAGGGCGGCGACGCCTGAGTCGCCGGGCGGCGAGCGTGCTCGCCGCCCGGCCAGGCCTCAGGCGGGAGTGACGGCCGTCGGCACGCTCGCCAGCGGTGCGACCCGCTTCGACATGCCCGACGTGAGCATCCGACGGAACCGTGCCCGGTTGTACGTCGCCGGCTCGGTGGTGGCGATGAAGTCGTCCAGGATGCGCGCGAACTGCTCGGGGTGGTCCTTGTGCGGGAAGTGTCCGGAGTCGGCCATCACCTCGACCCGCAGCTCGGGTGCCAGCGCCGCCGCATTGCTGGCGTGCCGCACCGGGATCACCTGGTCGTCACGTCCCCACACCACGGCCATCGGGATGGCCTCGGTCAGGTAGGCCCGGTCGGACATGGTGACGATCTGGCCACGCCAGTCGATCACCGCGCGCACCAGGTGCCGGATGGCGAAGCGGGTTCGGCGGTCCTTCCACGACTCGAGGATGTCGGCGACCTCGGCGAGGTCGCGGGTGTACTTGCGGAGCGGACCGCCGCCGTGCGCCGCCGCCGACCGGAGCGCCAACGTCTCGAGGTGGCGGATGCCGGGGAGCATGAGGACGCCCATCGCCGGGAACCAGCCCGGCGCCTGGATGAGCTTGATGAGGGGTGTGACCTCGGGGCCCAACCCGCCGGTCGCCACGAGCACCATCCGCTGCGTCCGCTCGGGGAACTGGTAGGCGAACTGCATGGCGACGCCGCCACCGAAGCTGTGGCCGACGACGGTGACCTTGTCGATGCCCAGCACCGTCAGCAGGTCGCGCATCCCGTTGGCGTAGCCGCCGAGCGTGTAGTCGGCACGCGGCTTGTCCGAGACGCCGTGCCCGAGCAGGTCGGGCGCGATCACCGTGTACTTCTTCGCGAGTTCGTCGATGACGGGCAGCCAGGTGCGGTGGTCGCACGCCAGACCGTGCAACAGGAGAAGTACGGGTCCCTCGCCGGCCTTGACGAATGCGCGTCTCTTGCCGTGCAGCGTGAAGAACTGGACCTCGTGCTTCGACTGATCCGTCATCGCGCCCCCTCCCCGACAGCCCTGCAGGTGATCCACGATTCAATCACGGGGCCGCCCTGACCGATGTGACGGCCCCGTTAACAAATGCGAGCCCTAGGCTGGGTCCATGACCCCCACCGGGCCCGCTGCACGGGCCAATGCGACCCAGCAGCTGCGGGCAGCGACCGGGTCCCTCGGTACGGCGGCGATCGCGCGCATGGAGGCCGACCGGCCCTGGTTCCGCGAGATGAGCGCCGAGGACCGGTCCTGGGTCGGGATGATCGTCCAGGCCGGTGTGAAGAGCTTCGTCGACTGGTTCGCCGAGGGCGGCGGGACCGACATCGGTGACGACGACGTCGTCATCGACGTGTTCGGCGTCGCCCCACGGGCCATGGCCGGCGTGGTCGACCTGCACCAGACCGTCGACCTGATCAAGCTGACCATCGACGAGGTCGAGGCCAACATCGCCCGGCTCGTCGAGCCCGACGTCCACGAGGAGATCCACGCCGCGATCCTCCGCTACGGGCGCGAGATCGCCTTCGCGACCGCCGAGGTCTATGCCCGGGCCGCCGAGGTCCGCGGTCGCTGGGACGCTCGCCTGGAGGCGCTCGCCGTCGACGCCGTCCTGCGCGCCGAGACCGACGAGTCCGTGCTCTCCCGGGCCAGCGCCGTCGGCTGGACGGCACGGGGCGAGGTGGCGGTCGTCGTCGGGACCGCGCCCGCCGAGGCATCCGGCCAGCAGACCGGCGTCTTCGAGGACGTACGGCGGGCCGCCAAGGAAGGTGGCCTGGACGCCCTGAGTGCGGTCCAGGGACATCTCCTCGTGGTGATCCTCGGTGGCGTCACGGCTCCGGAGACCGACGCCGCTTCCGTCGTCCACCTGTTCGGCGAGGGTGCCGTCGTGGTGGGACCGGTCGCGGCCGACCTGTCCCACGCGCACCTGTCCGCCAGCGTCGCCCTGGGCGCGCTGCGGGCGGCTGTCGGTTGGCCGCACGCCCCGCGACCCGTGTCGGCCCATGACCTCCTGCCCGAGCGCATCCTTGCCGGCGACGAGTCCGCCCGTCTCGAGGCGATCGACGACATCTACGCGCCGTTGAACGACGCGCGGGGCGAGCTCGTCGAGACCCTGGTCGCGTACTTCGCCAACGGCGGCGGGATCGAGGCGACCTCCCGCGCGCTGTTCGTCCACGCCAACACCGTGCGCTACCGGCTCGGCCAGATCGGCGACCTGACCGGCCTCACCCCGTCCGTCCCGCGCGATGCGCTGGTCCTGCAGCTGGCCCTCGTGCTCGGCCGCCAGGGCGTCTGAGCACCCGCTCGGCCAGTCCAAGTTGTAGGGGTCCCACAACAGCGAAGCAGCAGTTTCGTGGGCCGTGCAGGCGCACGCGTGTGGGTCGGGCAGGCAGGCTGTTCCTGTGCTCGTCATCGTCGCTCCCGGACAAGGGGCCCAGACTCCCGGTTTCCTCACGCCCTGGCTGGAGGATCCGGTCTTCGAGTCGCGCCTGAACTGGCTGTCGACGGTCGCCGGTCTCGACCTGGCGCACTACGGCACGGCGGCCGACGCGGACACGATCCGCGACACGAAGATCGCGCAGCCGCTGCTGGTCGCTTCCGGCCTGGTGTCGTCCCTGGCGCTGTACCCCCACCCGGCCGACGCCTTCGGCCGCCTCGGTGCCGTCTCCGGCCACAGCGTCGGCGAGATCACCGCGGCGGTCGGCGCAGGCGTCATCACTGCCGAGCAGGCCATGGTGCTGGTCCGCGAGCGCGGTCAGGCCATGGCCGACGCAGCAGCCGTCACGCCGACCGGCATGAGCGCCGTCCTCGGCGGCGACCGGGACGAGGTGCTGGCCGCGCTCACGCAGTGCGGCCTCACCGCGGCCAACGACAACGGCCCCGGCCAGATCGTTGCAGCCGGAACGCTCGAGCAGCTCGAAGAGCTCTCTGCCCACGCCCCCAAGGGCGCACGCGTGCGGCCCCTGCCCGTCGCCGGTGCCTTCCACTCCCCGCACATGGCTCCTGCAGTCGACCACGTCGCCCAGCTGGCCACGTCGGTGTCGGTCCACGATCCGCGCACCCGCTTCCTCTCGAACTCCGACGGCACGGTGGTCCACGACGGCCGCGAGGTGCTCGACCGGATCGTCGGCCAGATCGCCAGGCCCGTGCGCTGGGACCTCTGCCTCGAGTCGATGGTCGACCTCGGCATCACCGGCTTCCTCGAGATGCCGCCCGCCGGCACCCTCACCGGGATCGCGAAGCGCTACTTCCGCAACCGCGGCCTCGACGTCGAGACGTTCTCGTTGAACGGCCCCGAACAGCTCGACGAGGCGCGTGCCTTCTGCCTGCAGCACGGCGACCCGTCGACGATCCTGCGCCCGGAAGCCGTGTCGGCATGAGCGCGCTCACCGTCGAGACAGGAGCGGCGCACGCCGCGATCCTGGGCGTCGGCGCCTACCGTCCCTCGCGCCTGGTGCCGAACTCCGAGGTCGTTGACGCGATCGACTCCAGCGACGAGTGGATCCAGCAGCGCTCGGGCATCCGCACACGCCGCTTCGCCGATGACTCCGAGACGGTCATCTCGATGGCCGTCGGTGCAGCCCGCAAGGCGGTGGAGCACTCCGGCATCGACATCCGCCAGATCGACTGCGTGATCGTCGCGACGATCAGCCACCTGCTCCAGACCCCGTCCGCTGCGACGGCGATCGCCCACGAGCTCGGCACCGACCAGGCCGCGGCCTTCGACATCTCGGCCGCGTGCGCCGGTTTCTGCCACGGCGTCGCGCTGGCCAACGACATGGTGCGCGGTGGCAGCGCCCGCTACGCGCTGGTCATCGGCGTCGAGAAGCTCTCCGACATCACCGACCCGGCCGACCGCGGCACGGCCTTCATCTTCGCCGACGGTGCGGGTGCGGTCGTCATCGGTCCTTCCGAGACACCCGGGATCGGACCGGTGGTCTGGGGCTCCGACGGCGAGCACTACGACCACATCCGCACGCCCGACCTGCGTGACCTCGGCGCCACGGACCAGCCCCAGATGCCGTACCTGTCGATGAAGGGAAGCGAGGTCTTCCGCTGGGCGTCGTTCGCGATGGCCAAGGTGGCGCAGCAGGCGCTCGACCGCGCCGGCGTCACCGTCGACCAGCTCGACTGCTTCATCCCCCACCAGGCCAACAACCGGATCACCGACGCGATGGCCCGGTCCATGAAGCTGCCGCCCACCGTCAGGATCGCGCGCGACATCATCGACGCCGGCAACACCTCCGCGGCCTCGGTCCCGCTGGCCCTGCAGCGGATGATCGAGGAGGGCGACGCACGTCCTGGCGACATCGCCCTGCTGATCGCCTTCGGCGCCGGCCTGTCCTACGCCGCCCAGGTCGTCGTCGTTCCCTGAGCCACACCCACAGTTCACCAGCACCACCAACCAACGAATCAGCACTGGAGAAAAAATGAGCACCGAAGAGATCCGCGCCGCCCTCGCCGACATCGTCAACGAGGTCGCCGGCATCCCCGCCGACGACGTGCAGCTCGACAAGTCCTTCAGCGACGACCTCGACGTCGACTCGCTGTCGATGGTGGAGGTCGTGGTCGAGGCTGAGGAGAAGTTCGGCGTCACCATCCCCGACGACGAGGTCAAGAACCTCAAGACCGTCGGCGACGCCGTCGCCTTCATCGAGCGCAACCGCGCGGCCTGAACCGGACGGTGAACAGAGCCATGTCGCGCACACGCGTCGTCGTCACCGGGTTGGGCACCACCAACCCGCTCGGTGGCGACGTCGCCAGCACCTGGGAGGGCTTCCTCGCCGGTCGTTCAGGGGTACGCCAGCTCGGTGAGCTGGCCGAGGGCCTGCCCGTCACCATCGGGGCGCCCGTCGCTGTCGACCCGTCCGAGGTCCTCGACCGAGTCGTGGCCCGTCGTCTGGACCGGTCCTCGCAGTTCGCCCTCGTGGCGGCGCTCGAGGCCTGGGCCGACTCAGGGCTGGACGTGGCCATGGAGGCCGGCGACGTGGACGGCGACCGCTTCGGCGTCGCCTTCGCGTCCGGCATCGGCGGCGTGACAACGCTGCTCTCCAACTACGACGCGCTGCGCGACAAGGGGGTACGACGGGTCTCCCCGATCGCCGTCCCCATGCTGATGGCGAACGCTCCGGCCGCCACCGTCAGCCTGAAGTTCGGCGCCCGCGGGCCGGTGAACACTCCGGTGTCCGCCTGCGCCTCGGGCAACGAAGCGATCTCGCTGGCTGCCGACCAGATCCGGCTCGGCCGGGTCGACGTCGCGATTGCTGGCGGCACCGAGGCCGCGATCCACCCGCTGCCGATGGCTGCGTTCGCCAACATGATGGCGCTGTCGAAGAACCCGGGCGACCCGACCACGGTCTCCCGGCCCTTCGACACCGCGCGCGACGGGTTCGTGCTCGGTGAGGGCGCCGGGGCGCTGGTCCTGGAGTCCCTCGAACACGCCCAGGCGCGCGGCGCCCGGATCTACGCCGAGGTCCTCGGCACCGGCATCACCGCCGATGCCCATGACATCGCCCAGCCCGACCCGGCTGGTCGCGGCGGTGCGCGGGCCATCCGGCTCGCGATCCAGGACGCGGGCATCTCCCCGTCCGACGTCGCTCACGTCAATGCGCACGCAACCTCGACCCCGCAGGGTGACGTCGCCGAATCGCTCATGCTGCACGCCGTGATCGGTGCGCACGCGAGCGACTTGGTCGTCACCAGCACCAAGTCGATGACCGGGCACCTGCTCGGCGGCGCCGGCGCCCTCGAGGCGGTCGCCACCGTGCTGGCGCTGCACCGCCGGCTGGCTCCGCCGACGATCAACCTGGACAACCAGGACCCGAAGGTCGAGCTGGACATCGCGACGAAGCCTCGGGACCTCCCGCTCGGCGACATCGCGGCGTTGAACAACTCGTTCGGCTTCGGCGGCGCCAACGTGGCCGTGCTCTTCGGCTCGATGAGCTGACGGGCGCCGGCCCCTCGACTCGGGACCGTTGGAGCCCTCCCCTCTGGCGGTCCTGACTGCAAAACCACACCGACCCGGGTGCTCACAGCACCCGGGTCGATCTGGTTCTCGTCGGTGGTTCAGACGACCTGGTGGAGCCAGCGGACGGGAGCGCCCTCACCGGCGTGCCGGAAGGTCTCGAGCTCGTCGTCCCACGGCTTGCCGAGCAGCTTGTCGATCTCGTTCTCGAGGGTCACCTCGCCGAGCGCTGCGCGCACGACGGAGGCCTTGAGCCGGTCCTCGGGGATCATGATGTCGCCGTGGATGCCGGTGACGGCGTGGAAGACGCCGAGGTCGGGGGTGTAGGAGTAGCGGGCGCCCTCCGTGGACGGCGTCGGCTCCTCGGTCACCTCGAAGCGCAGGTGGTTCCAGCCGCGCAGCGCGGAGGCCATCTCGGCCGCGGAACCCGCCTTGCCCGCCCACGAGAACTCGCAGCGGTAGCTGCCGGACTGGGCCGACTGGGGCGTCCAGTTCGGGTTCACGGCAACGCCAAGAACACCGCCCACGGCCCATTCGATGTGAGGGCACAGCGCGGACGGCGCAGAGTGGACGTAGAACACGCCCCTGGTTGCACTCATGCTTCCGGTCACCACGAACTCCTCGACTACTCCCTACCTCCGGCGCGAGTTACGCCTTCCCCAGCGGTCTCTCTTCGGAGGTGATCTGTCTCGGAACTGATGAAATCGGTCAGTTGAGTGACGCGTGTGTAGTTGTGAACTCCATTGTGGCCCATGGGACGCCGCTACACCAGAGTTTCAGCGCGTGTCCTCGCCTACGCCGAACCCTGCCCGAGAGCCATCAGTTCGTCCAGCACCTGGTGCGCGATCCCGAGGCCGCCCAGGTGGCTCTCCCCGTCGATCGTGGTCATCGTGGCGTCCGGGAGCCGGTCGACGCAGTGCTGCCCGTGCCGGAACGGCACGATGTGGTCGTCGTCGCCGTGCCACCAGCGCACCGGAACCGCGACGTCGGCCAGGGCAAAGCCCCAGTCCCGGGTGAACAGGACCAGGTCGGAGATCGGCGCGGAGGTCTGGAAGCGGCTGCCGTTGAGCAGGTCGTCCAGGAACATCGCCTTGAACTCCGGACGACCGAGCAGGGTCTTGTCCCCCGCCGGTTGTACGGCGGCGTACAGGTCCAGCCCGGGACCGGCCAACGGCCGTACGGCGCGGATCGCGCCGGTCAGGGCGACGCCGAGCGGCACCCGGGTCGCCGCGAGCAGGGGCGCCGTGTGCACCGCGAGCTGGATGATGCCGCCCGCAGCAGCATCGGGGCCCCTGGTCGGCGCCACTCCCCCGAGCACCCCGACCCCTTCCACGCGATCGGGCAGGCCAGCGCCTGCGGCCAGCGCGTAGGGGCCACCACCGGACAGGCCGATCACGCGGACCTTGTCCACGGCCAGTGCGTCGAGCAGCAGCTCGAGGTCCCGGGTCCAGTCCAACAGGTTCGGATACAGGTACGGCGAGGACGACCCGATCCCCGGACGGTCGATACCGATGATCCGCAGGCCGGCCTCCGCGGCGTACCTGCGTGCATCGATGGGGATCTGGCGCCGGGCGCCCGGGGTCCCGTGCATCCACACCAGGGCCGGGCCGCGCGGAGAGCCGTACTCGGCGAAGCTCAGGCGGCGCCCGTCGCGGACCGCGACACTTCCCTCGAGCGTCGGCCGCCTCGGTTGCACAGCACTGCGCCCACGGAGACTCATGCACCGGAGTCTGGCAGGTCCCCGGCGCCGGGGCGGCGGTGTCCTAAGGTTCGACCATGACCGTGGGGGGAACGGAGTCGGCTCCGAAGCAGGGCCCGGGACGACGCAGGGCCGAACCGACCAAGAAGGCGCGCTCGCGGACACGCGGTTCGTTGGGCGCGCCTCGTGTGCCCCGCCCGTCGTTCCAGTCGAAGACGTGGCGCATTGCGATCGTCGCGGTCGCTGTCCTGATGCTGATCGGCTGGTTCGCCTGGTATGCCACCACACCCGAGGACCTGCCGACGGACACCAAGACGATGAGCGCCAGTGGCGTGGTCGGCACCCCGCTGTACGTCGGCATGTTCAGCGCTTCCGATGACTTCGGACGGACGCTGCGCATCTCAGGGGTCCAGGTGCACGCCACCACGAGCGCCGACATGGACGTCACGCCCGTCCTGTGCCGCCGGGGCACCGTCGGCGTCACCACGCAGCCCGAACAGTTCTGCGCCGAACTGGTCAATCCCGAGGGCGCCCGGATGGTCGGTGGCGACTCGATCGTGCTGAAGATCGTCTCCGACGAGCCGGTCGTGGCCGTCATCGACCGGATCCGCATCGCCTATCGCGAGGACGTCCGGTGGGACACCCAGCCCGCTGGGCACCAGCAGGCCATCGTCACGGTCACCGGCCGCCCAGCCGAGACCGGGACGGACGATGGGACCGCGACGGAGTAGGCCTCAGCCTTCCCGGTCGACGCGCTTCTCGAGCGACTCGGCACGGTCGGCCGCGTCGGTGTCCTCGTCGGCGTCGATCGCGTTGGTCTTGTGGAACCAGGCCAAGGCTTCGTTCAGGCGACCGGCGTGCTCGAGGGTGTCGGCGTAGGCGTAGCGCAGGCGTACGACCCAGGCCTCACGGCCCTTGTGGTTGAGCGGGGAGACCTCGAGGGTGCGCAGGGCAGCATCCATCTGGCCCAGGTCACGACGGGCGCCGGCCTCGACGATCGTCATCTCCGCCTTCGCCGGAGCAGCGAACCTGACGACCGAAGGACTCTTGGCGAGCTCGAGTGCGCGCGTGGGGTTGCCGAGCGCCCGGTGGCAGTCCGCCATGATCGGGAGGTACGCCGTGGCGCCGTTCATCCGCTTGGCGGCGCGCAGCTCGGACAACGCTTCGGCGTAGTGACCCGCCGCGTACGCGGCCTCGCCGACCGCTTCACGGACCACGGCCAGGCGCGGTGCACGCGCCTTGGCGGCCAGGGCGTGCTGGTAGGCCGTCTCCGGGTCGTCGTCGATCAGCCGGCCGGCAGCAGCGAGGTGGCGCGCGACCCGGGACCCCAGCTTGTCGGGCAGGTCCTTGAGGTGGGCGCGCACCGAGGCGTCGAGCTCCATCCCGTTGACGTCCTCGGGCAACGGGGGGCCGTCGTACGTCGCCTGGTCCACGACGCGCTCGTTACGAGGCACCGAGGTGCGGTCGGGCGAACGACGCGGTCCACCACTGGTGCGATCCGACGGCTTGCCCGAACGCTCAGCGGGCTTGCCCGAGCGATCCGACGGCTTGCCGCGGCCCTGCGGGCTCCGGTCATAGGGTGCGCGGTCCGAGCCGGCGCCGCTGCGGGCGCCGCTGGTTCCACGGGACGAGGTGCCCTTGCGGGGGGCGCCTCCCTCGCGGGGGCCACCCTTCTTCGGCGCGTCATCGCGCCGTCCACGCTGGTCTGCCACGGCAGTCTCCTGGTGTCGAATCGCTATTGAAAAGTGTTGGGTACAAAACAGAGTAGAGGCCACCCGAGGGTGGCCTCTACCTGAATGTATGTCCGGCGGCGTCCTACTCTCCCACAGCCTC
>NZ_JBMCZA010000070.1:0-2103 GCF_048654705.1 Nocardioides sp. CPCC 206348 | reverse complement strand
GGCCTGGGCGAGGGCCCCGACGACCTGGCGCCGTTCGACGCCGCCGCGTTCGTCGACGCCCTGTTGAGCTAGGAACTGCGGGTGACCGCGCGGCTGGTCATGAGCCGCGCGGCCACCACTGCTTCGTGCGGGTGTCAGCTGAGCCCCACGTCGTCGACGTAGAAGCTCGTGGCCAGCGACGAGTCGCTGCTGAACTCGAAGCTGATCACGACCTGCTGGCCCGCGTAGGCCGACAGACTGATGGAGTCCGAGACCCATGCGGCCCGGGTGGCCGTGTTCGAGCGGGTCCGCACCGTCGCCAGCAGGGTGCCGGCAGTGTTGCGGACACGGACGTACATGTAGTCGAACGCGGTGGTCGTGCCCTCGCTCGAGTTCATCCACCACCAGTAGGTCAGCGTGCCGGTGCCGCTGACCACGACCGGCTGCGAGATCCGCTCGGTGCCGCTGTTGTAGCCGAGCGCCCAGACGGAGTAGCTGCCCGTGCGCGGCTTCGAGGTGCCGATGAGGGGGTACCCGGCGGCGGAGTACTGGGTCCATCCGGTGGTGCCGGACTCGAAGCCCCCGTTGATCAGGCCGCTCGGCGGCGGGGGAGGCGGCGGAGGAGGCGGCGTCGCGCCACCGCCGATGAATCCCGTGTAGAGCAGGTGGTTCGGAGACCCGGTGCCCGCGGCGGTGATCTTGTTGAACGTGCTGTTGTTGACCAGCGCGGCCCGGACCGCGGAGGGTGTCGCGCCGGGGTTCGCGTTCAGGAAGAGCGCCGCGGCGCCGGCCACGTGGGGCGAGGCCATCGAGGTCCCGCTGATCGTGTTGACGGCCGTGTCGCCGGTGCTCCAGCCCGCCGTGATGTTCTGGCCCGGCGCGAAGATGTCGAGACAGGTGCCGAAGTTGGAGAACGACGCCCGCGCGTCCGTGTTCGTCGTGGCACCGACCGTGATGGCCGCGGGAACCCGTGCGGGCGAGTAGTTGCACGCGTTGGCGTTGGAGTTGCCGGCGGCCACGACGAACGTGATGCCCGCGGTGATCGCGTTGTTGAGCGCGGTGTCGAGCGAGGAGCTCACACCGCCGCCGAGGCTCATGTTGGCCACGGCGGGCTTGATGGCGTTGGCCCGGACCCAGTCGATCCCGGCTATCACGCCGGCGTTGCTGCCGCTGCCGTTGCAGTCGAGGACCCGCACCGGGTGGACGATCGCCTTGTCGGCGACGCCGTACGTCGCTCCGGCGACCGTGCTCGCAACGTGCGTGCCGTGGCCGTTGCAGTCATTGGCCGTGCCGCCCGCCGTCACGGCGTCGTAGCCGTTGCCGACCCGGCCGGTGAACTCCCCGTGAGTACGCCGAATGCCCGTGTCGATGATGTACGCGTGGATCCCGGCGCCCTCGTTGAAGTCGTTGTAGGAGTTGCTCAGCGGGAGGTCGCGCTGGTCGATGCGGTCCTGGCCCCAGGACGGAGCCGGAGTGACGATGTCCTCGGGGCCGACGTAGTAGTCCTGCTCCACCGAGGCGACGTTGGGATGGTTGCGGACGTTGTCGATGCGGTCCGGGTCGATGACGGCGGCAAACCCCGAGATCGCGTGACCGTAGCTGAACTTCAGCTTCGCGTTGTTCTTCGCGACGATGTCCTTGGTCGTGTCGCTCGCCGAGGCGAGTCCGGGCCTGAACACCACGATGTACTGGTTCGGCACCGGTTCACCGGCGTTCGGGTTGCCCACCCGGGCGGACTCCGACTCGTAGTCGGGGAGGTCGCCGGGGTGCTCGGCGCCCGGGACGCGCTTGCCACGCGGTCCGTCCGCGGGTCCCGGGCGCGAGGGATCGTCGGGCTTCGGTGCCGCGGACGCGGGGTCGGCGCCGAAGCCGGCGATGACGATGGCGAAGAACAGCAGCCCGATGGCTGAGGCTTGCCTACGTGATGGTGGTGACGCGGCTGCGCGCCGCGCAGCCCGAACTGAGACGTGCATCGGGAAACCGCCTGCCTTGGGGGTGAGGTTCCCTCCCCGTTCCTCCCTTCGTGACGCTAGGACTGTGCCCCACCACGGTCAATGGCACGTCCCGGCTACGTGCCAGCACGGTCCCGCCATCGTTCGTCACCGGTCCGGAGAACTCGTTACA
>NZ_JBMCZA010000069.1:0-1873 GCF_048654705.1 Nocardioides sp. CPCC 206348 | reverse complement strand
TCATTCGCGGCCTGAAGGGCCTCGGCGCGAAGGCCAAGTCGTTCGGCAAGAAGGTCAAGGATAGGGCGATCGCAGGGGTCAAGGGTGTCACCGGCAAGGTCAAGGACCGGCTGACGCGGAAGGACAAGCCGGGACACGAGCGCGATCACCCCGACCTGACGGCCGCCGCCACCGCGGCCACTGCGCTCCTGGCCAAGCCGGAGTCGAGCAAAGGCGGCGTGGCAGCCGCTCTGCCCGGACTCAAGGCGACCTATGGGCTGACGGCGGCCAAGCTGGTCACGGAGCCCGATGGTGAGGTCCACATCACCGTTCAGCGAGCCAGCAAGCGAACCCCGTCGCAGATCATTCAGGAGAAGCTCTCCGCCGCAAAGATCCACGCGCTGATTCGGACGATCGCCAACGAACTGATGGCGTCGAAGGACGTCCGGGACCGAGTGGCACAGATCATCAGGGACCGTAAGAAGCACCTTGGCGAGCCCGGCAAGGACCCTCGGCCGAGCCAGGGCAAGGCCGCCGAGGCGAGTGCGATCATTCACCAGCCACGGCCGGAGTGGACAACCGAGAACATCACCCCTGCGAAGGGGGTGACTACGTCAGACCAGCAAACGCGGACATCGGCCCCGGGGCACATTCACGTCAAGGGCCTCGGAGGCAAGGGCAAGTACACCCCGGACATCATCGCTGAACTCGCCGCCATCAAGATACGCACCGGTGCGACCGACGCGCAGATCGCCAAAGCCATCCGTGAGGCCGACAAGGGCAAGATCCCCGCTCGGCCGCTTGGCAACGACAAGGAGGCGGTCGCATACCTGTTCCGGCTGGCCCGCCTCGAGGCGGTGGAGTCAGGCCGCAGCCCGTCCCACCTCGTCGGGTCTGCGATGGCGCACGAGGTGGCGGAAGGCAAGCATGGCGGAACGGTTGAGAAGATGGTGACCGAGCACAACCCGATGGCGATCGGAGGGGCAGGCTCTGCAAGCAGACGCGTTTCCAAGGACGAGGATGTGCCTCACGCCTCACCAGCAACAACAGTGGGCTCAGGACCCAAGGTCGTGGAGTTCGTCCGACGAGAGATGGCACTGGCCGTGGCTTATGTCGAGACGCTGCTGGGGAAGAAGACCGGGTTCAGCGAAAAGGAACTCGACAAGCTCATCCGCAACGAACTGCGGGACCGCCTGGAAGAGGCAGCACGCAAAGGATCGGAGGGCCCGGAGTGACACTCTCGATCCGCGGCATTCCCACAACAGCAGGGCTCGACGAGGTCGGAGCGGCGCTTGGGTGGACAACGGTGACAGAGTCTCCGGTCACGCCACCATGGCCCGGGGCCGAGCAGCGGAACGTGCTGGCGTCCTGGCAGCACGATGGCGCGCCCATCGCCCTTGTCGAGGATCGCCAAATCGCTCGGACGTACCTGTGGTCGACAGGTCCGCGAGCGTCAGAGCTGTTCCACGGGCTGGTGCAGGACGGCCTCTTGGCGCCCCCCGAACCCCTCCTGGAGGCGGCGCGAAGCAGCCGTCGGTACTGGGCTGACCTTGGTGACACGCTGTACGACCTGATCGCCGGCTGCATCGACCCCGGTCTACCTGGCGTCGTGGATGAGTGGTTGGCCAGAATGCATGACGAACATCCGCTGGTCCGCCTGGCCGCTGCGTGGACCGGACCTTACCTCGCGAGCGAGGACATCGCCGACGCCCTCGACGCCGTGGCGGCGTCGGACCCCGAGCCTGATGTCAGGTCCGCCGCAGCCGAATCAGCAGCTGCGCTCGCGCAGCTGGCAACTGGCCCGCAGCCCCGGCACTGACACTCGCGTGAGACCCAGTTGACGAGGCTGTTGCCTAGGCCGCGATGAGTCGCTGCGCGTGCACCGGTCTGTCCT
>NZ_JBMCZA010000068.1:31433-31907 GCF_048654705.1 Nocardioides sp. CPCC 206348 | reverse complement strand
GACCTCGGTGCCTGCGTCGGAGGCGAGGATCCTCGCGACGATGTCGGACGCCGGCCGCAGGCCGTTGATGCCGCCGACCTCCTCGCCGCTCTCCTCACGGCGCGCCACCAGTGCGTGGCCGAGCGCCTCGGCCGCGCCGTCGGACATCCCCAGCAGATAAGGCGGGTACGGCGGGAAGGGAGCCGTACGCATGGCCACACCGTCGATCTCGCCCGTCGGGCCGCAGACGACCGCGAACCAGGCGTAGGGCAGGTCTTCCGGCGCGCCATGGTCGGCGTAGCGCCGGGCGGTCGTGCTCACGACGGTGCCCGTCACCGGGTCCTGGGCGAGGTGTTCACCCGCCCGCGCGAGGAACGCCCTCGCGTCGTCGGTGAACCAGACGTCGTACTCACTGCTCATGGTTGATCGTCCCGTTCACGGGCCGTCGGGTTCAACCGGATTTCGGGGCACCGTCAGCGGGACTCGAAGGCCAAC
>NZ_JBMCZA010000068.1:30051-31423 GCF_048654705.1 Nocardioides sp. CPCC 206348 | reverse complement strand
GAACCAGACGTCGTACTCACTGCTCATGGTTGATCGTCGCGTCCACGGGCCGTCGGGTTCAACCGGATTTCGGGGCGCCGGTCAGCGGGACTCGAACGCCAGTCGTCCGGCCAGTACGGCGAAGCTCGCGGCGAAGGCCTTGCGCATCCGGTCGACGACCTTCGGGCGCGACAGGACCTGGTCGCGGACGGCGGCAGCGAAGGCGGCGTACACGGCGAAGACGGCGAAGGTCATCAGCATGAAGACCCCGCTCAGCGCCAGCATCGCGGGCACCGCGCCCGTTCCGGCCGGAACGAACTGCGGCAGGAAGGCGAAGAAGAAGATGGTGAGCTTCGGGTTGAGCAGGTTGAGCGTGATCCCCGAGATCAGCACGGAACGTGTCGACCCCGCACCGGCGGCGTCCTCGTCGACGGTGAGCACACCGCGGTCGCGCCAGGTCGACCACGCCATGTAGAGCAGGTACGCCACGCCGGCGTACTTCAGGACGGCGAAGGCCACACCGCTCGCGTGCAGCACCGCGGCCAGTCCGGTGATCGCCGCGAGCATGTGCGGGATCGTGCCGAGGGTTCCGGCGAAGGCGGCCAGCAGTCCGGCGCGGGTGCCACGGGTGAGACCCGCTGCGATGGCGTAGAGCGCGCCCGTCCCCGGCGTCACGCAGATCACCAGCGAGGTCAGCAGGAAGGCGGTGCTCATACCCGTGGAGACTAGGCGACCTCGCGGAATTCGCACACGATCAGTGGAGACCGGGTCAGGTCCGCTCGAGCTTGTAGTGCAGGCGCATCGCGGTGGCCCGGCCCATGCGCAACACGTGGTCGGTCCGCAGCACGCCGCGGTCGTCGACGTACACATGGAAGGTCTCGTGGACCGGCGCACGGGAGGCGAAGGTGCGGCCACCGTCCTCGACGACGACGTACGCACCGTCCTGGCCGAAGCGTCCGCCCGGCGACTCGAGCCACAAGGACCCGTCGGGCAGGACCGACGACTTCAGGAAGACCTGCACGTTGCCCGACTCCAGCGGGAAGGCGACGTGCACCGACGGGCGGTCCGCGCCCGGCAGGGTCCGATGGGAGTAGCAGCCGCTGAAGACGTACTCCCCCGTGGCGCGCAGGGTCCGCAGCCAGCCGGCCGCCACCTGGTCGCCGGAGGCGTCGCGGATCACCGAGATCCGGCTGTCCATGCCCTGCGCGACGTCCAGGGGGCGGGTCGGGAGGGCGAGCTGTTCGACGCGCTTGCCGAAGAACCGCGAGATCAGCTCGCCTCCCGGCCAGGCCCACGGCGCCCACGCGCTCCAGACCTCGACGTGCCACTGCGCAGTGTGCTCGTAGAAGTCCCGCACCTGCGGGAGCAGGTCAGCAGCGCTGAAGCCCGGTCC
>NZ_JBMCZA010000068.1:28624-30011 GCF_048654705.1 Nocardioides sp. CPCC 206348 | reverse complement strand
GTCCTCGTCGACCCGACCGCCGTGCAGCGCCGCCTCCGCGGCCAGCCACCCGTCGCGGACGACCGCCGACGTACTCGTCGGCGCACGCAACCAGGCGTGCGCGCCCGCAAGGTCCACCGGCCGCCCCAGCGAACGCCAGAACTTCCGGGTGCCGAGGTCGACCAGTGGCGTCACGACTCAGACGCCGAGACGGGCGAGTTCCTCGTCGATGACGACGGGGTCCAGCTTGGTGAAGACCGGCGTCGGCTTCGCCACGGCGCGGCCCACCTCGATCGGGTGGCGCCGCCAGCCCGGGAACCCGGTGTAGTCGCCGGTGATGATCGGGTAGGACCGACCCTCGACGTCGAGGTCGGCCACCTCCTCGATCCGCGGCATCGGAGCGATCGCACCCTCGCCACCGAAGGCCTTGTCGACCTCGTTGGCGGAGAACGGCAGGAACGGGCTGAGCACGATGTTCAGGTCGGCGACGCACTGCGCCATCACGTGCAGGATCGTGGCGAGCCGCTCCGGGTCGTCCTTGATCTTCCACGGCTCGGAGTCGGAGACGTATTTGTTGACCTCGGCGACGGCACGCATCGCCTCACCGATCGCCTGCTTCTGTCGGTGCTTGCCGATCAGGTCACCGACGGTGTCGAAGGCGGCCTCGGTCGCGGCAAGGACGGCAGTGTCCTCGTCCGTGAGCGGACCGGCCGCCGGGATCTCGCCGAAGTTCTTGGCGATCAGGTTGGCGGTCCGGTTGACCAGGTTGCCCCAGCCAGCGACCAGCTCGTCATTGGTACGACGGACGAACTCGGCCCAGGTGAAGTCGGAGTCCTGGTTCTCGGGACCCGCCGCCGCCACGAAGTACCGGAAGGCGTCCGGCTGGTAGCGCTCGAGCAGGTCGTGGACGTAGATGACGACCTTCTTCGACGAGGAGAACTTCTTGCCCTCCATCGTGAGGAACTCCGACGACACCACCTCGGTCGGCAGGTTCAGGACACCGAGCTCACGCGGCGACCCACCCTTGTCGCCCTTGCCCGCGTAGGCGAGCAGCTCGGCCGGCCAGATCTGGGAGTGGAAGGTGATGTTGTCCTTGCCCATGAAGTAGTACGTCAGGGCCTCGGGGTCGTTCCACCAGTCGCGCCAGGCGTCCGGGTCGCCGGTGCGGCGGGCCCACTCGATCGAGGCCGACAGGTAACCGATGACGGCGTCGAACCAGACGTAGAGCTTCTTGGTGGGGTTCTCGCGCCACCCGTCCAGCGGAACGGCGATGCCCCAGTCGATGTCGCGGGTCATCGCCCGCGGGCGGATCTCCTTGAGGATGTTCTGGCTGAACCGGATGACGTTGGGCCGCCACAGGCCCGTGGCCTCGCGGCCGTCGAGCCACTCGGTGAGCGCCTCGGCCAGC